>JAPLER010000101.1 GCA_026391115.1 Bacteroidota bacterium
AACCTGCAAATACTGTTTATTACAGATTAAAATGTTTAGATATTGATGGTAAGTTTACTTATTCTACTGTAAAGAAAATAGAAATGAGTAGTGCTGGTAATGGCATTAATATTTATCCTAATCCTGCCAAAAATTATATTAACATAGAATTGCTAAATGCCCTAACAACAAAAGAAATTGTTGATATTGCTGTATATAATGCAACAGGAAATAAAATATTTCAATCATCAACATACACACAAAAAATAAACACCAGCAAATGGGCAAAAGGTGTTTATACCATTGCAATAAAAACCACACAACAAACTATTTCAAAGAAAATTATTGTTGAATAATACCAATCAATGAAAAGACTAATATTAAGTTGTTGTATGCTATTTAGTGCAATACTCGCTGTTGCACAAAGCACTACAAAAACAATGAAACGCCTACCAGATACAGGAGAAACCACAAGCTATACCAATACTTTTGGAGAAGATGCAGATTTTAATATTTACCCACCATTCTTTTTAATCAATGGAAATAGAACTGTTACAGATACTATAACTGGATTAATGTGGCAGCAAGTTGATGGTGGCGAAATGACCATTGAGAATGCTGTTATTTATTGCGATACATTAACATTGGGTGGCTATACAGATTGGCGTTTACCTACAGCACACGAAGCATTTAGTATTCAAAATATGCAATACACCAACCCATCATTAAACACCAGTATATTTCCTGTAACTGGTGCAGAATATTGGTGGAGCAGCAATAAACAAGCAAATGACGCCAACAAAGTTTGGTGTATCAATGCTGGTGGTGGCATAGGCAATCATCCAAAAACAGAAACGATTAGTGCTGGTGGAACCAAGAAATTTCACGTAAGAGCAGTGAGAGGAATATTTATACCTCAAGTTATTTCCAATCACTTTACAGATAATGGCAATGGTACTATTACAGATAATGTAACCAATTTATTGTGGCAAAAAATACACTCAACAGATAGCCTAAGTTGGGAGCAATCTTTAACCTATGCAGATACAGCAACTATTGGTGGATACACCGATTGGCGTTTACCTAACATAAAAGAATTGCAATCTATTAACGATGAAAATTTAATCAATCCCTCTGTAAATAATGCATTCTTCAGCAACGTTGGGGTAAACAAGTTTTGGTCTTCAACATCTTTGCCCAATCAAACTACCAAAGCCTGGTATTTATCTACACAATTTGGCATTACCACTTACGATGCAAAAACTGTAAAGCATTATATATACTGTGTTAGAGGAGACCAAAGCACCATATTGCCATTGCAATTAATTAATTTTTCAGCTCAGCAAAACGAACAGAAAACTACATTAAACTGGCAAACACAAAACGAAGTTAATACCAAAGAGTTTGTAATAGAACTAAGTAAAGATGGTAATACATTTATTGCACAAAATACATTAGCAGCATTTGGCAATGGCAATCATTTTTACAGCTACGCTTTGCCGGAAACTACTGCAAAATATATAAGATTAAAGATGATAGATAAAGATGGAAAATATGCTTACAGTAAAATAATAAAGCTTTCAGCTACTGCTCAAAAAGGAATTATAATCAATCATCCAATAAATAGCAAAGTATTACAAATAAATGTAAGCTCTATGCTATACAATAATACACCAGTTTATATTTACGATGCCAATGGAAAACTACTAAAACAATTTATTATCTCCCAAGGTTTGCAAACAATTGATATTAGTAATTTAAGTTGCAGTGTTATTTATATTAAAACAGAAACAGGAGTAACTAAAACAATATTAAACTAGTTTGTTGTAAATAAAAGAGAGTATAGCCCAACCTATTGGATACATACCACTAAAGGTAAAAACACAAGGGAAGACAAAGCAACATTAGCGGTTAAAGCAACTACTAGCAAGGAAGCCTTAAAAACATACAAGGCATTGACAATCCGTCGTACGGAAGACACTTTCCGTCGTGCGGAAGATGCTTTCCATTGAAGGAAAGTGGTAACGGGATAAGGTTAAACTGTTTCTAGGATTGATATTCATTATTTCGCCAAAACAACTCCTTTCCAGCTTTATGTATAGCCTTGGTTAGTTTGGGCTTATAACATAAATTTTGCATTAAAGCACCGTTCCTTAACATATGCACATTTACTTGGTAACAAGACGCAGCCTTAAGCCGTGTAATGTGTACTTTTGAACAACTTAATTCAAAAAATGCGATTTACAACAACTATTCTAATCTTACTATTTGCAATAACTCAAACTCATTGTAAAAACAAATCAAATAATCAAAATATGTCAGTAGACACTTTGAAGTCTTCAGCAAAAACATCAAATTGGTATAAAGTTGATACAATTAAAGTTGCAAGTAAAAAACAAATATTAGGTACTTGGATTGAAATAAATAAAGAAAACCTAACAGTACAAATTGATGAACATTTTTTTAATTATATCGAGCATCACGAAAAACTTAAATATAAATTTCATAAAGACACTATCTCAATATTTCATTTCAATAATAAGTTTGGAGGAAAACCATATATAATAACTGATACACTTTTTTTGTTGGGAGATGATAATTATTGTTTGAAATTTATTCGCAAAAATCACGATAATTAAGGCTTTAAAACCTTTAGACTAATCGACTAATTCTGCTGTTTTCAGTAGTTCTTTTACATCATGTTCATTTATTATTATTCCCAAGCCCAAACTTCACTATGCACCCAAGTCCAATCAAGGCACATCAGATTTCGGTGCTGTATTTCCGAAATCTGTGGCTTTTTTGTTTCTTTTTTTCCACAAAAAAAGAAAAGAAAAATAAGAATTAACAATGTTAATTACATTGAAATTTAAACCTTTTTTCACTTGTTTGGACAAGCAAAAAAGTAAAATAACAATACAATCAAAACAATTTTCCTTGCCCGCCAGGCACTCTAAACTTTGTGCAATCCAAATTCCATCTTTCAGCATTCAAGCCATACAACTTATTGTATTTAATAAATTGTTGCCTCACCAAATCTGCAATAGGGCCTTCACCACGCATTCGCACACCAAACCTGCTATCGTTACTATCGCTAAAATTTTTATACAGCCAGTCTCTAAACATAATTTTTATGGCTCCGTTCAATCTAATAAAAGTATAGGCACTAAACACAGCCCCATTTTCACTAGCAGCTTTCATAATGCGTTGCATTTCGTGTTCGTTCAGTCCGGGTATCATTGGCCCAAGCATCACACCTATTCGCACACCAAGTTTACTTAGTTCTTCAATAATCCTCAATCTTTGTGTAGCAGTAGTAGTACGTGGTTCCATTACTCGTCGTAAATCTTCATTAAAACTGGTAATACTCACCAAAATACTAATCAGGTTTTTACTTGCCATTTCTTGCAACAAATCCTTATCACGTAGCATACCAGCGTTTTTTGTAATCATTCCTACAGGTTGGTTAAACTCGTTACACACTTCAAGCAAACCCCTTGTCAGTTTAAACTTTTTCTCTGCTGGTTGATAGCAATCTGTATTACCACTAAGGCTTATTGGCAAACATTCCCATTTTGGGTGCATCAAAAACTTTCGCAGCAACTGTGGTGCATTTTTCTTTACAATAATCTTTCTTTCAAAATCAAGCCCTGCACTGTAGCCCCAGTATTCGTGAGCATTTCGTGCGTAGCAATAAATGCAACCGTGTTCACAACCCTGATAAGGGTTCATACTATAAAACATTCCCACATCTGGACTATCCACTTTATTCACTATGCTTTTAGCATTGTCCTCCAAGTAAACAGTGGCAGGGTTTTCTTCAGTCCAATCATCAATACTTTCAATATGTTCCTTAACCCTCTGATTTTTTAAGAATCTGTTAGGTGTATTTATTTGAGCCCCACGCCCTTTTAAATATTCATCAGTTTGCTCTGTAGGCTTAGGTTTGGCATTGGGGTTATCGTTAATATTTTTCATATAATCAAATTGTTTAATATGTAGCTATACAAACCCTATGATAACATAGTTTCAAATATTCTACACCAGTACTTGCATAAGCTGCCTTATTTTCTGTGGTGCCAACTTCGTAGGCATTGAAAAATGCAAAGCATATTTTTCGAAAGAGAAAATACAGCAGCGTTGCAAGTACGAAGCCCATCGGCTTGAGATAAAAATTTACAAATTCAGTATTGGGGCATTAATGAATATTCCCATATTTTTTTATTTAGAAAACTCATCAAACAAACACTTTTGCTTCTTATGCCTTTTGCGTTCTTTGCGAGAAACCAACTTAAAACAAACTCACCTGTTCCATCAGTACTTCTTTCTTTCCCATCAACTCAAATGTTGCTGCAAGGGTGTAATGCTTTTGCTCAATATTTCTTTTTAAAAGCAAAATATTACTCACCATAAAGCTTGTATTAAAATGAGTATTACTCAGTTCCAGCCAGCCTTTCTCATACTGCCAGGGCAAAAGTTTTCTGGTAATAGTTATATGAGGCGTAGTGATAAAATGAGGCTTATGTTCCTTATCATACTTTAAAAATGCCTGTGCAGGTTTTAAAGATTTTACAAGGTCAACAATATTGTTCTTCGTTTCCACATTTACATAAATAGTATGTGTAGGAAAACTGCCAAAATCATTCAGCAAAACCATAAAAGCAGCATATTGATTAACCAGCAACTCAAGCTTGCGAACAATGTTTCTTTCATTCATATCATATTGCATAAACCTCAGTAATGTAAGGTGTGGCTTGCTATGCAAGGCTTGTGTACATTCGTATTTTTCTGCAAAAGATTTCTTTAAGGCATTTACCTTTTCCTTTACATCGTTACTGGGTTCAATAATTAATAAATAATCGTTAACAAGCATATTAATTGATTTTAAAACGATAACAGTTATTGCTAGGCACGAAGCAATCTGTAAGCATAGCATTTATTTTACAGCTAATTACTTCGCATATATTCTTGAATAGCATAGATATAAACGCTTTTAGCTTTTTTAGGCATTCTAGACCTGTATAGTTCTTTCAATTCTGGGTTTCTAATAATATGCTGAGCATATACCACAGCTTCTGCAAACTTGTTTCTGCCTTTTCGCTGCAATGCACTAGGTTTCACATTACTCATATCGGGGTATTTTGTTATCACCGATTTTTTGCCATATCTTTTGATCACAATTTGCTTACCCAGTTGCCCCGATACGCCCTTTAATAAAATGCTATTATTACTTGCCATAATATTTAAGTTTTATTTACTTGCTATTTACTTCTCTCATCCTTCGTTGTTTAGCTATACTTTCGCCCAGTATAAGCCGTATTAACCCTAAGGTAACACCCATCTAGACCTATCAGGCATATATACCATCTAAAAGCTTATCCTGTTGACTAGTTGTTCTTTACCAGTATTAGTTTGCTTGTATAAACACATCGATGCTATTAAAACGCCTTTTAAATTACCAGCTACTTGCAGCGTTTGCATAGCCTGCATACTAAAAGATTGTTGCCATTGCTTCATCAATTGCAATACCAGTTGCTGTGTACCTCCAAAACTTCTATCGCTTTGAATGCATAAATTTCTAAGGTGTCTGCATAGTAGAGCCTCTGTTTCTTCTGTTGTAGTAAAGCCCGCCACTGTTATGGGTTTATGTTCCTGTCCACATTCAATGGTTATCTTGTAGTTGGGCATTGTGTAGAAATTTGATACATTCATAAAACTAAATTTTGTAGTGTAAAAATACTAACTAATTTAGCATTTCAAAATTTATTTTAATCACTTATAAATAATTACAGTTATGAACGAGAAACTTTTATATCGCACTGCCTACACTGGCACAAAAAGCTTCACCCAACAAGATGTTAAAACAGCCAATGCTACAGGCTTTGGTGCAGCAGCAGATGATTTTATGGAGCGTGGTATAGATTTAAACGAAGAGCTCATTAACAATAAAGCTGCAACCTATTTTTTTAGAATGAATAGCGATGCTATGGAACAGGTAGGTATATTTAAAGGCGATGTATTGGTAGTAGACAGAAGTTTAAAGTTACTGAATGGAAAAGTTATTGTAGCAGCAGTAAATGGAGAGTTAATTGTTAGACGATTTGAAAAAGAGTTGAATAAAGCCACCCTATCTGCAACCAATAAAAAGTTTAAAGATATTGTACTAGACGAGTTTACCGAATTTAACTGTTGGGGTATGATTACCTATGTTATTCATAGAGTAAACTAGATATGCTTTATAAATAACATTTACCTGTGTTTGCTGTTAAGATACTTGTCATAAATAATGGTACCCATTGGTTTATCATACACTTTACTCTCTACCCATGATACAATGTCTAAGTATGCAAAAGCCCTTGTTTCAAAACGGTTCTTCTCTAGGTGTTTAATCTTCTCCAAAAGCTTCTCAAATTCAGGTTTTAGTTTTCGTGGAGATATATTAAAAGTATCTCTTAAAAACCTGAATATAGCCTCTTCAACAACTGTTAAGTTTTTCATTTTAGCCATAAATCTATACACCGATTTTATTAACGATTCTATAATTTCATCATTACCCAATTCGTAGTGACACATTAAATGCAGCAGGCGTGCATAGCATTGCAAATCATATCGTAAATCGGCATTGCTATTAATAATAATATTCAAATAATCCAACGCTTTGTCGTAGTTATGATTACCAAAATACAACATCGCAATTTTGTAGTTAAACACAACTATTCGATGTCTATCAACAAATAATTCATAGTCTTTCAACTCCTCTTTTAAATCGTTTATAAGCAACACACCTTTGTCAAAAGTACCCATCATTAGGTGCTGATTAATTTTAGCTGCATTAATATAAATTGCTGTGTGCACTCTAAAGTTATCGTAACGATTGGCAATGGTTGTTGTTGCAAAACTTTCAAGAATTTGCAACACTTTTTCAAATGTTTCAAAACTTCGTAAATCAAACAAAGCATTTAATAGGTTATGCAAGCCCTTAATGTAATGTCCAGTCTCTACTTCAATCATAATCTTATCTTCATTAAAAAGATTGATTAGTTTTTGACTGTATCTGTAATACATTAAAAAATCTTGACGAATAAAAGCATACCAGCAATAGCTCTGGTAGAAATATAGCTTCTCATAAAACCCCTGAACAGCATTTTCATTAGGGGGTACATTACTTTTAAAATAAGCTTTTATGTCTTTTTCATCTTCTTCGTTTCTAGCATGTCCATATTGCACATACCAGCGATACAGCATTAATGTAAGATTGGATAAACGAGTAACCCTATCAATATGCCCACTTATTTCAAGAGCTTCTTTGGCAAGCGTTTCAGCTTTTTCTAATGGGCTTCTTGTTATGTGTAATGTTTCAATCTTTTTTTCTAAAGAAATAACTTGTGCAAGAGCATTTATTTTTTGGCTAGAGCGTGCTAATTCTTTTGCCTTTTCTATTATTTTAAGTGCTTGCAACTTTAGTCCTTTATTATATAATAAGCGAGCAAAATCAAGATACTCACTTAGTTGCAAGTCAATATTATCAGTGGTTTTAAGTAATCTTAACGATGAAAGTATTTCTTTATAAAGATGGGATTTTAAATTAGCTAGCTGTACTTTTTGAATAGAGGGTGTTTTTTTAAGCACTAGTTTTTCATCGTACTCTTCTAGTTTATCCAAGGCATCAAAAAGTTGTACTATTTTCAATTCATTATTATTAGAACTACGCTTTATATAAAGTTTAAAATGCCTCTTTTCTGCCTTTTGCAGCGACTTAATTAATTGAAATAGTATATCAGTATTTTTATTGGGCATCGTAATCTTTTTTGTTTAAAATGCAACACCACAAAGGGTTTTAACATTTTTTTAATAGGTTTGATATAGTAAAAGAAACCAATATTTGTTTTTTAAGTGTTCCAACAAATATTAGTTTTGTTCTACAAAGTTCAAAAATGGTAAGCAATCGAAAGAGAAGCTATCGTTAAAGGCTCAAAACAAATTTTACAGTTCTAACAGAACTAGAACTTTTTCATATGGCAAGCAATCGTTAGAGGCTGCTCTGTTTCTACAGAGGAGCCCTTTTTTATTTAGGCGTTGCAAATTAAGTGCAACAATTAATATTATCCTAATTTTTTGTTATAATTTATAATACTCTCCAACAGTTAGTTTAAATACTTTGTTCTGTTGCAAGGTTTCAAATGCGTTTGCTTCAACCTTATGTGCATCTACCCAAATTTTATATTGTATAGGATTTAGTACTACTCCAAACAACCATTGATTATAAGCATCAAACATTCCTTGTTGTATTAAAAAGCGTTGGTGTTCAAATAATTTATACGGAAGTGTTTCATTATTTTTTTCATAGAACCAACTCAAAATAAATTTTGTTCTAATAGCTGTAAGCGTATTAACAATAAGTGTTTCATTGGTATTACCAATAGTTTCTATCACTTTTTTTTCAAATTTATTTTTACTGTTTATTGATAGGCTTGATTGATATAATATTTTCCTATATGCATCAATGATAGCTTGCTTTACTTCTGCTGTTTTTACAGTGTAGCTCTCTAAGTTCACAAAAACTTCTCCATAAATAGCTGCCCAAAATGGTTGACTATAGCGAGAATAATACATTGCAGCATTATAGTAATTAGTTGCATAGTTTGGGTCTGATTCTATTCCTTTTTCCCAATATTTTACAGCACTGTCTGTTTGATTTTGAGCAAAAAACAGCTCGCCTATTTCATTATAAAAAAAACCAGCATTATTAAATTTTACTATAGCTTCTCTATACGTTTTATTACAATCTTTTGTCAATCCCAAAGCCTTGTAGTTCATTCCTAATATTTGATAAATCTGGTCGTCTGTTGTAGAGTCTTTAATTAATTGCTTAGCAATTTCTATGCTTTTTTTATAATCTTTTTTATAGTAATTAGCAAAAGCATAATCTTTTTGTGCAGCAATATTATTGGGTTCGTTAAGTAGTAATTTGTATAAAACTAGTGTTGCATTCTCGTAATCACCTTCTTTCATTAAACTTTTTGCAGTGTTGTATAGGTCTTGCTGTGGTTGAGCTACAGCAAAACTTAAAATAAAAAATAAAAGGCAAAAAGTAAAAAAATGTTTCATATTATAAATACCACAAAGGTGCTAATGCACAATGTTTTTTGTTGAATAGAATTACAAATATAAAATGGTGCTAACGCAACTGAAGTTAGATGCTACTACCAATGCTTGGACAAAAAAATCATTTGCGAAATAAATATTATTCGTGCATTAGTGGTATAGAGTCTAAATTAAATGTGTTAACAAGCCATCTCGCAACTTTGGTTCAAACCAAGTGCTTTTTGGTGGCATTACATTGCCACTATCTGCAATATTAAAAAGTTGATCCATACTTACTGGGTACAAACTAAATGCAGCAACCATTTCACCACTATCAACCCTACGTTCTAACTCTTCAATTCCACGAATGCCACCAACAAAATCTACACGTTTATCTGTGCGTTGGTCAACAATATTTAATAATGGTGTAAAAATATTATTTTGCAGAATACTTACATCTAACACTCCAATTGGGTCTTTGCTAAAAGTATTTTCTCGTGCTGTAAGTTTATACCAACTGCCGCCAATATATAAGCCAAAAGTATGTGGTTGTATGGGTTTAAAGCCTTTGTCTAATTTTCTTGAGATAAATTTTTCGGAAAGTTTTGTAAGAAAATCGTCAACACCTAATCCATTCAAATCCTTTACAACTCTATTATAATCCATAATGTGCAATTGGTTTGCAGGAAACAGTGTTGTTAAAAAATAGTTACTTTCTTCTGATTTATTTGCTCCCATTGCTTGTCTTACTTTAGCAGCACTTGCAGCCCTATGATGTCCATCTGCTATATATGTATTAGGCACTTGATGTGCAAAAAAATTTGTAATAGCAGCAATGGTTTCATCATCATTTACTACCCAAATTTTATGTATCACGCCGTCTTCTGCAATAAAATTATAAATGGCTGTTTTTGTACATTTCCAGTTTTCTATTAAGGTATCTAATTCATCTACATTTCTATATGCAAGAAATACATTGCCAGTTTGAGCACGTGTTGTTTTAATATGATTTATTCTATCTAACTCTTTTTCTGGCCTAGTAAATTCATGTTTTTTTATGATATCTTTTTCATAATCATCAACACTGCTAACACACACCAAACCTGTTTGCACTTTGCCATTCATCATTAGTTGATAAATATAGTAGCAAGATTTATTTTCATTAAACAATACATCTCTACTTATAAATGCATCTAAATTTTCTTTCGCCTTATCGTATACTTGTTGTGTATGAATATCAATATTATCTGGTAAACTTACCTCGCTTTTAGTAATATGTAAAAATGAATAAGGATTACCTTGTACTTCAATTTTTGCTTCAGCACTATTTAATACATCGTAGGGGCGACTAGCTACTTGCTTTGCAAATTGTGCTTGTGGACGTAGTGCTTTAAAGGGTTTAATATTACTCATAATTGGGTATTTGTATTGATTACTTAGTTATTTAAAACTACTATTACTTTTTAATGTCGTTAATAATTTTTAAATGATGTTTGGTATGTATTTGTATAAACTTTATTGCTTCATTTAATTTTAAATCTCCAAAAAAAGGATGTTTGAAAAATTGATTTTTCGCAATAATATTCAACTCTTTAATACTCCTTTTTGTTGTTACTAAATGTTGCATTAAAGTTTCTTTTGTAAATAAGTTTGGTTCAACATTTTTAGGATTTTTTGCTTTTCCTCTTGGAATTTTACCTGTAAAAAAAACAATATATTTTATGGGTTTAAAAGTAAATGAATACTGATTGGGATTAGATTGTTTTAATATATTTATAATTTGATTAATAACTAAAAAAGTATGTTCTAGGTGCCAACCAATTGATGAAGCAGAAACCTCTTTTTTAATTAATTCTTGATCTTGAATTTTTGACTCTAATTCATCTAATAGTACATCTAATTGTTCCATTTTGTAATTGAGTTTTATCCTTTTTTGTTAGCAAATTCTTTCATCAAATCACAAATAGCATTTACACTTTCAATTTCTAGAGCATTATACATACTTACTCTAATACCTCCAACTGTTCTGTAACCTTTTACACCTATCATTCCATTTGCAGTACATAAATCTAAAAACTCATTTTGAATGTTTTCATCTTTTATAAAAAAAACAGCATTCATATTGCTTCTGTCTTCTTTTACAATTGGGCAATCAAATATAGGTAATGCGTCAATAGTATTATATAGCAAACTTGCTTTTTCAATACTTCGCTTTTCCATTTCTGCTAAACCACCTTCTTTTATTATCCATCTTAGTGTAAGTAAAGAAACATAAATTGCAAAAACTGGCGGTGTGTTTAATAAACTATTGGCTTCAATATGATTTCTATAATCTAAAATTGTTGGTATTTTACGTGCTGTTTTTCCAAGCAATTCTTTTTTTATTACAACAAGATTTACACCAGCCGCACCCATATTTTTTTGAGCCCCAGCATAAATTAAATCAAA
Organism: Bacteroidota bacterium; assembly: GCA_026391115.1. Classification (GTDB taxonomy): domain Bacteria; phylum Bacteroidota; class Bacteroidia; order Chitinophagales; family Chitinophagaceae; genus CAIVPM01. The sequence continues at coordinate 11,512 of JAPLER010000101.1, forward strand.
TTTATTAAAATGCAATTCTCTACTAAAAATATCGCTACTCATATCTGCAACTATTGGCACAGTTGTATTTGGAAAGCTATGCCATTGTGTGCCTTCAACAGTATTATTGGTTGTAAGATGCAAGTAATTTGAGTTTGCAGGCAATTCAAATTGCTTGTTGATGTAAGTATATTTTTTATCTTTTGAAGACGAGGC
>JAPLER010000171.1 GCA_026391115.1 Bacteroidota bacterium
GTGCAGTGTGGTGTATTGTGTTAACTTTTTCTGTATCAATATTATTATTTACAGTAACTATTGGATGTAGTGTCACCGATTTGAAATGTCCACCATTTTCATCTTCAATCATAATGCCTATGGGGTTGTCAATGTAATCTATAACGCAAATACCAGCATCGGCACAAAGATGCAAAAACCATAACATATGGCAAGTAGAAATGGATGCCAACAAAAACTCTTCTGGATTGTACTTGGTGGCATCACCTCTAAAAGCTGTGTCAGAAGAACATAAAATATCAACTTTGTTTTTTGAGCAAATAGTGTGGCTTCTTTCATATTCTGTGTAGCTACTTGTTCCAGTGCCTTTATTTCCTGTCCAATTTACTTGCAGTTGATAATGATGTTCTTTATTCATTGGTTAATAATTTCTTGGGAGTGGTAGTGTAAAATTCTTTGCCATAAATAGGAGAGGAGTAGGCTATGTCTGCAAAGCTTTTGTTATTAAATTTATCTAAAGAAAGTTGCACCATATCTTTTGCAGAATACTGAACAGTATTGAACTGTGCGTTACTATTATCAATTAATGATTGAAATTTTGCAGCACCATTTCCACAAAAAATAATATTGTATTCTTCCAATTGATTTTTAAAAGAATGCTCATCTAAAATCATTGCTTGTGTTGTTAGCACTTCATTGAGTTTATTATCATATAAAGCTGTAAAAACTTCCATTCTTCTTGCATCAATCATTGGGCAGATTTGGAATTTGGAATTTGGATTTTGGGATTTGGCACTTAGTGCAAATTCATCTTTGCTAATCCCTAATTCCCAATTCCTAATCACAGAATTCGCTATAACCTGTAAAGTGTTTAATGTAATTAATGGTTTATTTAATGCAAAGCATAATCCTTTTGCCGAAGCTAAACCCACACGCAAACCTGTGTAGCTTCCTGGTCCATTGGTTACAGCAATTGCATCTACTTTATTTAAAGTGTAACCTGCTTCTAACATTATTTGTTGGATAGCTGGTTGTAAAAATGATGCGTGATTTTTTTGTTCTTTATTTTCTTTGAAACATAAAATGTTGTTGCCTTTGCTAAGACAAATACTTGCAAATTCTGTAGCTGTATCTATGTTTAATATTAAAGGCATAAACCTAGCAAGGAATATTTGAAATTAAAAGTTTTGAAGGAATATATCTTTCATCAGTTTTTGATAATTCTGTTAGTAGATTAGAAATGTTTTTGATACCAATTTTTTCTGCCCATTCAAATGGTCCAAAAGGATAATTTGTTCCCAATTTCATTGCAGTATCAATTTGTTCTTTGGTACTAATATTATCTTCAAGTGCAAAATATGCTTCGTTGATTAGCATAGCAATATTTCGTGGTGCAATCATTCCTGTAATGTCTGGCACAAGTATATATTGATAACCTAATGCTTGTAGAATATTGGCTATTTCAGTTTCATTATTTGTTACCAATTCTAATTTATCTTTTTCTAAAAAAGTATTCCATACATTGATTCTGGAGTAATTATTAGGCAAATTATTAGAAGTATTTATTACTTCATTTACAATAACTGGTTTGTGTGTGATTGATGAAAAAATATTGTCATCAACAGCAAATAATAAATCTATATAAGTATCAGCATCAATCATCTCATTAGTAAACCAAACTATTGTTGCGGTTGAGTTTACATTTTTTTTTTGAATAATTTCTTGTTGATATGCGTTAGCTCTTATTTGTATCTTCATTTGTTATAATTAACTATCAACACGTTTTACAACTTGTGCCACTAAATCTGCTTCTGTTGCAACTTTGCCCCCAACATAAACAGTGCCTTTCATTTCGCATATACCTCTTCGCACAGGTGCAATAAATTCCATTTTTAAAATCATAGTATCACCGGGTACTACTTTTTGTTTAAACTTACAATTATCAATCTTTAAAAAGTATGTATCATATTGTCCTTCAGGCATTGAGTTAATGCAAAGTATTCCTCCTGTTTGAGCTAATGCTTCAATTTGTAAAACACCAGGCATTACTGGGTTTCCAGGAAAATGACCTTGAAAAAACCACTCATTAAAAGTCACATTTTTAATGCCGATTATATGCTTATCAGTTAACTCCACAATTTTATCTACCAATAAAAATGGATGACGATGTGGAAGTGTTTTTTCTATTTGCTGTAAAGTATAAACTGGTGGTTGTGTTGGGTCGTAAACAGGCACATCTTTAACGTGTCTGTTTTTCTTGATGTACTGTTTTATTTTCTTTGCAAACTCAACATTGGTACTATGTCCAGGCCTGTTGGCAATAATTCTACTTTTTATAGGATAGCCAATTAAAGCTAAATCGCCAATAACATCAAGTAGCTTGTGGCGTGCTGGTTCATTAGGAAAACGTAACTCTAAATTGTTTAAGTAACCCTCACTTTTTACTTCGATTTTTTCACGTTTAAATGCTTTTGCAAGTCTGTCCATTTCTTCTTTAGTAACTGGTCTATCAACCACTACAATTGCATTATTAATATCACCACCTTTTACCAATTCATTATCCAACAACATTTCTAATTCGTGTAAAAAACAAAATGTTCGGCAAGGTGCAATTTCACTCCTAAACTCTTTGATAGATTTTAAACCTGCGTGTTGTGTTCCAAGCACA
>JAPLER010000383.1 GCA_026391115.1 Bacteroidota bacterium
ACTACCCCCACGCCCAAGTGTAGTAGTAATGCCACTTTCATTAGATGAAATAAAACCTGGAGCCAAGAATAATGTTGAATGTTGAATGTTGAATGTTGAATGTATTTTCGAATTTGTTTTTTCAAAATTAACATTAGCATTACCAAAAGTATTATCAGTAATAATTACGTCTCTACTGTCAATCCATTGGTGTGATTTATTTATAGAGAATAGATATGCTGAAATAATTTTAGATGAAAGCAATTCTCCAAAGCTTACCACTTTATCTTTTGTTCTATTAGTTAATTCGCCCAATCTGTAAATACCTTCAAAAATATTTTTTAACTCAATAAAATTTTCTTGCACTGTTTTTAAAGCTTCACTATTTTTATCTGCTATTAATTCAACAACACATTCAATATGCTTTTGTTCAATGTGGTTAAGGGTTTCAATGTATTTACCATTGCTTATAGATGCATCAACAGCTGCTTGTATTAATAAATCTGTTACACCACTTAGTGCCGATACTACAATTATTGAATTTTGATATTTTTCTTGTGCAAATATTGAAACAGTTTGCTTAATATTAGTAGCATTGGCAACAGATGTGCCTCCAAATTTTAATACGTTCATATAAATAATGTTGAATTGTTAATGTTAAATGAAAACTTTGGTAAGTTTTTGCAGCTAAGCCCAATGGATAATATAAAGAATTGTAACCCTTAAAGGGTTGTGGTAGTTGTTGAGAAATTTGTTATTATGATGTTAGCGTTTACTTGCATTGAGGTTGCAATATAACTACAATTACATTAACAAGTGTTAGGTTTGAATTATATTACATTAACAAAATCGTAATTAAAATTCGGTCTATTGTGAAACATCATTTATAGCATATTTAATTTGCATCTACCCAAGCATTATTTTCTTTTAGCAAATTAATTAACTCATCAACCGCTACTTCACTATCAATATTTTTCTTAACAACTTCTTTGCCTTTGTATAAAGTTATTTTACCAACACCACTGCCCACATAACCAAAATCGGCATCAGCCATTTCCCCTGGGCCGTTTACAATGCAACCCATAATGGCTATTTTCAGACCTTTTAGATGATTGGTTCTATTGCGAATTTTTGCTGTGGTTTCTTGCAGTTCAAATAATGTTCTACCACAACTTGGGCAACTAATGTATTCTGTTTTGCTGATTCTTTTTCTTGTTGCTTGTAAAATACTAAATGATGTATTGTTTAAAAACTGATGGTTATTTTTTACTGGCAAATATGTTCTGCCACTTACTTGCTGATTAACTAGTTTACTTGGGTCATTCATTAACCAAATACCATTGCCGATATTATCTAAAAACAATGCTCCTGCTTTTTGAGAAAAATGTATCAACTGTTCATCAATACTGCTATGATGGCTTTCTACTGCAATGATGATTGGATGATTAATATTTTGTGCTGCCAATTCTTGTACAAATGCCCTGCATTGCTGCATTCCATTGGTTTCGTTAGAATAAATTACATA
>JAPLER010000280.1 GCA_026391115.1 Bacteroidota bacterium
AGTGGTGGATCAATGAGGGGTGGAGGAACAGACTTGGTTGATGCGGCAGTAATTGGAGGTAAAAAAGCTAATTTAGAAAACGAGGTTGAGTTATTGAAGTCAATAGCCTTAATGTCTAAAGTTGTTGCCGAACACAATTTTAATCTACAGTTTTACACCCAAGGAAATGTAAAACTAACTGAAGTTTATTATAAAAATGTGCCGTTTACATTTGAGTTCGATTCTATTAGCGATTCTAGTGGATATTATAGTTACGACATCATTAAATTGAATGCAACAGGTGGTATTATAGCTGTAGGATCTGGTCAAAAAAAATCAAATTTCAAATTTAGTTGGAATGTTCCCTCCACTATAGGCAAAAATACTATTAAGTTATCAAATCCAACAGCATCATTCTCTTCAAAAGAAATTTACAAAGCTGTTTGGAGACCTGTTGTTTCTGCTGCTGGAGAAATACTTGGGGGATTAGGCGTTGCACCATTTAGTCCTAAAACAAGTATTATTTCTTTTAAACTAGTATGTGATGAACCACAACGAGGTGCTGATATTTTAAATGCTTTGATAGAAGAATATAAAAATAGCAATGTGGAAGAAAAAAATAAAGCTGCAAAATTAACTATACAATTTATTAATGAAAGACTAGAAGTTATTACAAAAGAATTAGGAGATGTTGAAGTTAATTTAGTAGCTCTTCAAAAAGCAAATCCAGATATAGCTATTAGAGAATTATTTGGTATTAATGCAAATAATTATGGCAACAATATGGCAAGAGTAAAAGATTTATTGCAACGAAAAACATACGCAGATTGGTTGGAAAAAAAGATGAAAAATTCGGAAACTATTGATGTTGTACCATCTTCTTTAGGGCTTGATGATCCTATTATTGCTAAGTTAGTTGCCGATTACACTAGTGCAAAAGTATTACTACCAACAACAATAGAGCAATATGCAAAAAATAGTGATAAAATTTCGGAAGCACAAACCACTTCGAAAACAATGCGAAGCAGTATTTTGTTGAGACTAAAAGATTATATTGATGAAGTCAACAAAACAATTTATGCATTAAATTCAGCTAATAAAGATTTAAACAACGGTTTAACAAAAACTATTGACTTTACACGTAACAGTAAAGGTATTACAAGATATCAAGCTGTTAAAGAAGCCATATTTGTTTATTTAATTCAACGCAGAGAAGAAACATTAATATCATCTGCTTCTACATCTTCTAGTTACGTACAAATAGATACTGCAACTGTTCCAGGTAGTCCATTTGAACCCAATCAAGGCCGATGGAGAATGTATGGAATTATTATAGGTTTATTAATACCTATTGGTCTTATATACATAAAAAATCTCTTGAATGATAAGGTAACTAGCAGAGAAGATATTACTAAAAAAACGGAAGCTCCATTTATAGGAGAAGTTGGTCATTACACCAACACAAAAGCTTTTGTGGTATCTCATAAAAGTAGAAGCATTATTTCTGAACAGTTTAGAATTATAAGGTCAAATTTGCAATTTTTATCGGGAAATCAGAAAACCATATTGGTCACTTCCTCGATAAGTGGCGAGGGTAAATCTTTTGTAACCTTAAACTTGGGAGCTGTTATTGCAATTTCTGGCAAAAAGGTAGCTGTACTTGAATTTGACTTACGCAAACCAAGAATTATTAAAAATATTGGTGTTGAGAAAAAAGAAATGGGTATTAGCAATTTCTTAATTGGTCAAACTGATAAGCTAGATGATTTGTATTATACTTTTGAAGAATATCCAACTTTACACATATTTGGTTGTGGTCCAATACCTCCAAATCCTTCAGAGTTAATGCTTGGAGAAAATATGGGTAAACTTTTTGAAAAACTTAAAGCAGAGTATGAATATGTCATTATTGACTCTGCACCTGTTGGTCTTGTAAG
>JAPLER010000226.1 GCA_026391115.1 Bacteroidota bacterium
GCCACAAACGGCTGTAACCATCATTACTGAAGAAGCTAATTTTTATGATTATTGGAAACGGCAGTTAGGTTATGTAATACTGCCAAGTGGAGAGTGCCTCAATGATTTGCTGTTGCAAAATGGTTATGCAAAAGCTACACACCAATATTATTGTAGTAGGTTAAAGGAAATGCAAGTATTTAACAGGCAGGCACAGCTTGAAAAGAAAGGAATTTACAGTATAGTAAGTAGTTTTTAATTTGTTGTACTTATGTTGTACCAAATTATAGTACAACACTACAGAACTCAATAAAATCAATGGTTTATAGGTGTGTTATAGATAACCTAATGTTAGCTGCTGGCATTATGCTTTGTCTATATACCAACCCAATAGGAAAAATTTGTCTATTTACTTAATTTCATTTCTTAATTGCTTTTTCCACCGATTTTGCTGTGTCAATAACCGTTTTCTCAAAGTTGATTGGTGTCCAATTAAAAGTGTTCTTCGTGTTGCTTATGTCAGCTTCTATTGTGTTTCCAATAAAAGGTAACATTCCTTTCATTTCGTCATTAAAATTAGCAATAAATTTCAATAAAAATGTAGGTGCAAGTCTGGTGCTAACTTTATCATAATCATTTGCTTTTAAAATTTTTGCAATTTCTTGAATGGCATAAGGCTTTTCAGATGTTACAATAAAACGTTTTCCTTTTGCTTTTTCATTTTCTAATGCTGAAACGTGAATAGTTGCTACATCTCTTACGTCAGACATTACCGAATACGCTTTTGGTAACATTGGTACTTGTCCTGTAATTAGTTTTTTGAAAAAATCCATCGCTTCTGTTGCCAAATTACCTGTCAATGTAGGCCCATAAATTGGTCCGGGATTTACTACAACCAATTCTAATTTATTTTCGTCTGCTTGATTTTTTATAAATTCCCAAGCACTTTTTTCAGCAAGTGTTTTGCTTTTAAAATAAGCAGTTACATTTTTTGCATTTAGGTCTGTCCAACTGTCTTGATTTAATTTTATCAAGCCTTCTTTCCCTCCACTCATAGCCACAGTTGAAGAAGTAAGCACCAGTCTTTTTACACCTGCTTTTTTTGCAGACTTCAATGCTCTTAATGTGCCTTCAACAGCAGGTTTGATTAGTTCGTTTTCGTCTTTCGGTACTTTTACTACAAATGGCGAAGCAATATGAAGCACATAATCACAACCTTCCATTCCTTTGTCCCAACCATCGTCTTTCATAAGGTCAAGTTCGCAAAATTCTAAATTTCCTTTTGGGTCAATTTCTTTTTTTATGCCGTTAATTACTTCATCCGTTTTAGATAAACTCCTAACCGAACCTCTAACTGCATAGCCTTTTTTTAATAATTCAACTGCACAATGTTGTCCTACAAATCCTGATATTCCTGTTACTAATACTTTATTCATTTTTTTGAAAATTAATTGATTTGAAATAACAACCCAAACCCAGTTTTTACCGAGTTTGGATTGTCAAATTTGGTTTAAGCCTACATTCCTGGTATAATTACCACTCTACCTGCTTCTGATTGCAGTTCGTTAATACGAAGGTTTTTATATGGTTGATACTCCTCCGAGTTGTACCATCCTTCGGCAGATTCCATACTTGGGAATTGAAGTACTGCTGCCCAATTTCCGTCCCATTCTCCTTCTTTTACATTTGGAGCTGGTGTTCCTGCTATCATTTGCCCTCCGTGCTTCATTAAAATAGGAATTGCAAATTGTGCATAGCGTTGATTAAGTTCTTCAAGGCTTTCAACTTTCATTTGAACCATAATGTAGGCTGGTTTTGTTACCTTTGCACTTTCTGTGCTTTTTACTTGATTGTCCATTTTTTTAAATTTAAATTATTACTTTTGTTTCGCAAGCAAAATTAGTATATTGCTTTTGAAATGCAAGTAAAAACAAAAAAAATAAATTTCAAAATGCAAGTAAAATTAACAACTGGTTAAAATGGAATATAAATTTAGATGCAAATGCCCTATAACTTCTGCAATTGACATTTTAGGCGATAAATGGATTTTGATTATCATCAAACAAATGTTGATAGAAGATAGTATGACATTTAAAGATTTTATTGAAAGTGATGAAGCCATTGCTACCAATATTCTTTCTTCTAAACTTAAATGCTTGGAAGAATTAGGAATTATTATAAAAAAACAACTTCCCGATAATAAAAAAACTAATCTGTATCTTTTAACTGAAAAGGGTTTGGCTTTAACTCCTATTATTGTTGAATTGTCTATTTGGAGTGATGAAAATGTTAGAGAACTTAATAAAATAATGAGAGATAGTCCAGAAATAGCAATAATGAAAAGCGATAAAAATTCTTTTATCAAAATGATAATTGAGAATTATAAATCAAAGGCTGAAAAATTCTATTAAGATTTTAGTTGCTTCTTGTCTTGTTTGGTGCGTCCCCTATGCTTGCAGCTAACGAAAAAGGCTTGGCGTTGTTGGGGAATTAGAATTCCGTCTGCCCATAACCGAAGCCCAATAATTGCAATATTGCTGATGTTTTATTCATAAGCCAAATTTATAATGTCAAGCCCGAACAGAAGCACATTAAAGAACAAATGCTGAGGCTATATTCGTCAAGCCCCAATAATGCCAAACCTAATGTTGTTCGTTATTTATATTTAAATAATTGTAAATCAATATTTAATATCATTTTAAAGAGTATGAAATACAAAATAGGGACAAAATTGTTTTTATATTTTAACTCCTTAATTCCTTTATTATTTATTTACTGAGTTGGTCCATTATCTATTTTAGCTTCAATAACCGACTGAACTCTGTTAGGAACATTAGATAAGAAATCATAGCCTGTTGCTGATTCTAAAGCGGCAACAGTTGTCCTATAGAAACCCCAAGTTTGATTGTTTACCGTTTGATTATTTGGCATATCCACAGCAATCACTCTTGTGCTACTTGAAACCCTGCTTACATCAGCAGAGCCAATTGGCAAAACAACAATCACTTTCCATGCCCTATTAGGAACAGTGATACTGCCATTAGCAATTGTATTTGTTACACCACCGTTACAGTCAGTTCCACGAATAAATCTAACAATAGAAATAATATAAATTTTGTTAACAATAGATTCTACGCTCTTATGAAGTAAGTTTCTAAAGAAGCTCAATTTTAATAATTATTATCAA
>JAPLER010000379.1 GCA_026391115.1 Bacteroidota bacterium
CTAAACTCTTGTTTCCATCGTCTGATATTTTTTTCAGGAACATCTAATTCTTTGGCTACTTGATTCACTGAACCCTTCAAATTGCTCAGTTCTACTGCTTTGATTTTAAACTCGGTTGTGTAGTACCTTTTTGCTGTTGTAATAAAATTAAAAGTAAGCAATTGCTCTTAGTTGCAATGTCCTCTCAAATGTAGGAAGTCCATTATAAGGTTTTAATAAAAAAGCTGAGGGCTTGGTTTGCTTAACATTTGCAATAGTTTCTGTATCGGAATAAGAAGTAATGTATATAAAAGGAATGTGAAGCTGTTGATGGATATAATTTCCTAAATCTATCCCAGATTTTGAATCGTTCAAATTAATGTCTAATAAAACAATATCAATTTTTTGCTGCTTAAATTGATCTATTGCTTGATTATAGTTTCTTGCTTTATAAATTTCGGTGTAACCAACCTCTTCTAAAATTTCTTTTAAATCTTGTGCTATTAAAACCTCGTCTTCAACTATTAAAATATTGATTTCGTGCAATCTAACTAAATTTTATCAAATATATATGCTACTAATAATATTCAATACAAGAAGTATTATCAAAAGATGAAATTATAAAAAACACTTTCTGTAATGTTACAACTTAGCTAATTTAAATAGCAGTTATCAAAGACACAATAACTTCCAAATACTTAGCATCAATGTCATCAAAGTCGTTTAAATGAATACTATCAACATCTAAAATTGCAGTTACAACTTGGTTGTTAAAAAATGGAACTACTATTTCACTTTTGCTTAAGCTACTACAAGCTATATGTCCAGGAAATTTTTCAACATCTGGCACAATTAAAGTTTGGGCTTGCAACCAAGCTGCACCACAAACACCTCTACCCTTTTTAATTCTTGTACAAGCTACTGGACCTTGAAAAGGGCCTAAAACCAATTCGTCATTTTTAACCAAATAAAAACCAACCCAAAGCCAATTAAATTGTTCTTTAAGTGCAGCTGTAATATTAGCTAAATTAGCAATTGTATCATTTTCGCCTTCTAATAATCCTTTTATTTGAGGAATTAAATTTTGATATTGTTCTTCTTTGGTACCTTTTGTTATCTTTAAATCTTCTGCCATATTTTACAAATAAATAGTTTTTTAGAAAATTCCTCTTCCTTGTTTGGAAATAAAAAAAGGCCAACAAATTTTGTTGGCCTTTTTTTATTTTAATATCTTAAATCAAGATTAGTTTGTTTTTACAAAACTCACCACATTTGATTTTTTGCCAGCTAAATCAATAACACTTAATAAGTAGTTACCAGCAGCTAGTGTATTTACATTCATTGATAATGTATTATCGCCAGTTGCAACAGATTTAGTTTGACGGTTGATTAATTTACCACTCATATCAGTAATAGTAACTACTACACTTCCAGATTTTGGAGATGCAACAATCATATTGATAACATCTCTTGTTGGATTAGGGAATACATTACCCAATGTAACATTATTCACTTTTAATCCTTTAATTAAAACAACATTACTGTAAGCGATATTGCCATCTTTAGAAACTTGTTTTAATCTGTAATAACCATCATTATAAATACTGCTATTATCTGCATAGTTGTATATAACAGTACCAGCATTTGTACCACTTCCTTTTGCATTTACAAAAATTACAGCTTCAAAGTTTCTGCTATCTGCACTACGTTGTAATTCATAACCTTTAACAGATATTTCATTTAACACAGCCCAATTGAATTGATTGCTATTACCAGCTTTATCACCTCTTAATGTCATTGAAGTAGAAGGTAATAAGTTATCACTTCCTCCAGCAATTGCAAATTCGCTAAATCCAGCAACACCAGTTCTTACAACTGTTGGTTTTAATAATGTACCAGTATTTGTACCAGCAACACCATCAAGCGTCCAATTAGTTGTATTAGAAGGACGTTTAATTAAACGTAAAGTTGCTAACGTTTGAGCGTTTACAATGCCACTATCTGTAATACTTATAGTGTAGTTTCCACCAGTAATAGTGTCATTATCTATTCTCCAGAAACCATCGTTTGCATCATTATTTAATGTTACAGCACCATCAGTCAAAGGCATACCACCTGTTCCTGGAGCAGTTGCAATAAATTCTGCGGTTAAAGTACCACCTTTCGTTGGAGCTGTTGTAAACTCAACTCTTGCATTCTTGCAGATACTTCCTTTACCAACAGGGAAATCACCAGAAATTGATGCATTAGTTGATGCAGCAAACCATCTAGCAAACTTACCTGTAAACAACCCATCAACATA
>JAPLER010000140.1:0-494 GCA_026391115.1 Bacteroidota bacterium
ATTTATGGATTTTCTCATACACACCTTAGTGGCACAGGTTGCAGCGATTATGGCGATATTGCTTTTATGCCATATTTCTCAAAGACTGACAATTTTGATTATGTAAAAAATAATTTATTGCAAGCAAAGTTTTCTCATAAAAACGAAAAAGCAAGTGCAGGATATTATAGTGTGGTGTTAGATGATATACCTATAAAAGTTGAATTAACTGCTACCACAAGAACTGGCTTTCAACGCTATACTTTTAATGAGGATGGTTATGGATATATTGTGTTGAATTTAAAGCATAGAGATGAATTATTGGAAGGAAGAATGAATTTAGCTCAAATGGATACCATTACTTCTTTTAGTGGATTAAGAAGAAGCAAGGCTTGGGCTAAAAACCAAGAGTTATATTTTGGATTTCATATAGATAAAATACATTCTAATCAGTTTGTAGTTTATGATGGTGAAAATATTGCAAAACTTCTATTAGAGTATAAAGTAAAAAAAGG
>JAPLER010000140.1:557-3241 GCA_026391115.1 Bacteroidota bacterium
AAACTATACAAATAAAAACAGGCATTTCAACTGTTGATGAAAATGCTGCATTGAATAATATGTACAAAGAAATTCCAAGTTGGAATTTCAATAAAGTAAAACAACAAGCACAACAATCTTGGGAAAAAGAATTAAAGAAGATTGAAATATTTGATAAAAACGAAACCAACAAAACCATCTTCTATACTGCAATGTATCATTGTATGATTCACCCAAGTATTATGAATGATGTGGATGGAAGATACAAAGGCAGAGATGGAAAAATACATAAAGCAGAGGGCTTTAATTACTATACAGTTTTTAGTTTGTGGGACACGCACAGGGCTTTGCATCCTTTATTAAACATTATTGATAAAAAACGAAGCCACGATTTTGTAATTACTTTTTTAAAACAATTTGAACAAAGTGGCAGACTACCAATGTGGGAACTTTGGAATAATGAAACAGATTGTATGATTGGCTTTCATAGTGTGAGTGTAATATTAGATGCTTACCGAAAGCAAGTCATTAGTAAGGAAGAATTAAAACAACTGTGGCCTGCTGTAAAAGCAGAAGCAATGAGCAATCGTTTTGGTTTGGATAAGTTTAGAGAAAAAGGATTTTTAAGTGTAGAAGATGAAAGCGAAAGTGTAAGTAAAACTGCTGAATATAGTTATGATATGTGTTGTGTAAGCGAGATTGCTATGGAACTTAAATTATGGGAAGATAGAAAATATTTTTGGAAACTAAAAGATGGTTATACTGATTTATTAAATCCTAAAACTGACTTTCTACAACCACGTAAAAATGGAAATTGGTTAAACAATTTTAACCCTTATGAAGTTAATAATAATTACACAGAAGCTAATGCTTGGCAATATACTTTTTATCATCCACAAAATAGATTTGCTAATCAAAGAATGCTGGATAGTTTATTCAAAGCTATTCCAAGAACTCAAGGCAGAATACAAGCAGATATAACAGGTTTAATTGGGCAATATGCACACGGCAATGAACCAAGCCATAATTATATTTATCTCTTAAACGATACTAATAGAATTAAATATTTGAATTATGTGTATGATAATTTTTATACTAACAAACCAGATGGATTAATTGGCAATGAAGACTGTGGACAAATGAGTGCTTGGTATGTTATGAGTGCGTTAGGGTTTTATCAAACTTGTCCAGGTTATGAATGGGTTGAGCTTGGAATACCCCTTTTTAATAAACTACAAGTAAATTTATCAAAACAAAAAAAAGTAGTAATTGAAAGAGAATTTAACAAAATCAATTTTAAAGCACCATTTTGTTTTAGCTATAAAGAAAATTATAGAGATGACATCTTAAAGCAAAGTCAATATTTGTTTAGTTTAATTTTCTCTAACTCTGAAGATCAACATTTAATTTTTTCAAACAGTTTAAATAAGCCAAGAATAATTCATTCAAATCCATTTGGCAGTGGATACACTAAATGTTATTGCATTAATAAAGCACCGTTAATCATTCCTGAATTTATTAAACCATTTACAGACTCGAATAAAATTCAACTTGAATACTTATCAAGTGGTGACAGTTGCTGTAAAAAAAATTTATTCTATTCTGTAAATAAAAATGCGTTTAAGCTATATAAAAATCCATTTTATATTTATGAAAATGCAACAATTACTGCATTTTCTGAAACACCACACCATCCTGACTTTGGTGGTTCAAAAGAGCCTGATACTTCCCACCTCTCCACAGCCCATTTCTACCGCCGCCCACACAACTATTCTATTAAACTAAATTGCAAATACAATAAGCAGTACACAGCCGATGGAGATGATGGTATTATTGACGGACAATATGGTGACGTTGATTGGAAAAAAGGTGGCTGGCAAGGCTATCAATCTCAAGATTTTGAGGCTGTAATTGATATGAAAGAAGTAAAACAGTTTGCAGAAATATCTGCTAATTTTCTGCAAGACACAAGAAGCTGGATATTATTTCCAACCAAAGTAGAATTTTATTCTTCAGAGGACAATATCAATTTTAAATTGGCTGAAACTATTGAAAATAAAATATCTCCACAAGATTATAGTATTCAAACACAAAAGCTAAAAGTCAAAACCCAAAAGGAATTTTCAACAGCAAGATATATAAAAGTAAAAGCATACAATTTTGGCAAACTTCCAGAATGGCACGCTGGCAAAGGAGATGATGCTTTTATTTTTATTGATGAAATTGAAATAAGATAGGTTACATTGTAGTTGTTTTACTACATTTTAACTTTATGTTAAAAAAATTTATGATTTGCAAAGTAAACCCCTAATTTACAACTTAATTCCGTATTGACCAATACTAAGTCTCAATAGATTAGCATTTATATTTATTCTATGATTGCCATTATTAAAAATCCATTACCTAACTCCAATTCTCAAGTATGAAAAAAAGTTTTACCCATTCCATTAAAAAGAATTTGTTTTTCTTGTTTTTGCTTTGTGCATTTTCAAGTCTGAATGCACAAACAGCAAGTTTTACTTTAAATTCAATTAATCAATGCTTTGTTGGAAACAACTATGTTTTTACCAACACTTCGACCCCTGGTGTAATAAGTTATCACTGGGATTTTGGAGATGGCTCCACTTCAACACTAGCAAGCCCCACACACGTTTATTCAAGTCCAGGTTACCATTATGTAAATTTAAACGCAACATATAGTAATG
>JAPLER010000330.1 GCA_026391115.1 Bacteroidota bacterium
ACCACCTGCATTGATGAGGGCTTTGGCTATAGAAATTATTAAAAGAAAATTAGTGGTAAGTTGGTGGACGAATGTGCGTTTTGAAAAAAGTTTTACAAGAGATTTATGTGTGTTGCTTAAAGCAAGTGGTTGTATTGGTGTTAGTGGTGGATTGGAAGTTGCAAGTGATAGATTGTTACAATTAATCAATAAAGGAATAACTGTTGCACAGGTTGCACAAGTAAATAAAAATTTTACTGATGCTGGCATTATGGTTCACGCATATTTGATGTATGGTTTTCCTACACAAACTGCACAAGAAACTATTGATAGTTTAGAAATGGTGAGACAAATGTTTGAAGCCAATATTTTACAGAGTGCTTTCTGGCATTTGTTTACAATGACTGCACATAGCCCAGTTGGATTAGAACCTGAAAAATTTAATGTAAAGAAAGCTAAGGAAGTTGATATAACTTTTGCAGATAATGATGTTGAGCATATTGATATTACTGGAACACAGCACACAGAGTTTAGTTTTGGTTTAAAAAAATCGTTGCATAATTATATGCACCAAATTGGTTTTGATTTTCCTTTACATAAATGGTTTGAATTTAAAACTCCAAAAACAAGTATTGTTCCCAACTACATAAAAAATATTGTTGAACAAGTTGATTTAATTTCACAAAAACCTACAGCTAAAATTATATTTATAGGTGATTTACCCACTTATCATATTATAACAAAAAGTAAAAAAGGAAATAGTTGGGAAGTAGCTAATATAACTTTTGAAACTAAAACAGAAACTATTGAAATTTCTATTAGCCCAACACAAGCAAATTGGCTAATAGCAATGCTTGCAAAGCTTTTGGTCGACAATATTAAAATATATACTTTACAAGAAGTAAAAGATAATTATGAACAAAATGGCTTAGAAGATTTTGAATTATTTTGGGATAATAAACCAATGAATACTTTGTGGAAAGTAGGATTGTTTGTTTTGTAAGTACTTGCAAATAAAATTAAGTAGAATTAAAATTGATTTTTTATGGTTTTATTATCAACTTTGCAATCTAACCTTACAAAAATGTAAAATTGATTAAATAATTTTTAGCATCATTTTTGCCTTTTTAATTTATTATGTATCATCAGAAAAAATTAATGATTAACTTCTTTTTTTTAGTAACTATTATATTCGGTAGTTGTAATAACGATAGACCTATTATTAACACAAAAAAAATAGTAAAAGTTGAACAACAAAAAGCAGTACCTCAAAAAGACACGAACACTCTTTTTACCCCAACTCCAATTACTTACGATTCCACAAAAAAGTATATTTATTTAACATTTGATGATGGTCCACAAAATGGAACAGTTGCTTGTGTAGATTTATGCAAAAAGCTAAAAATGAAAGCTACTTTTTTTATGGTTGGTCAGCATGCATCATCTCCACATCTAAAACAAATTGTAAAGGATATTAAATACAGTTACCCTCTATTGTTACTTGCCAATCATAGTAGTTCACACGCGAATGGTAAGTACAAATATTTTTATAATCACGAGTATATGGCTTTAGGTGATTTTTTAAAAGCACAAGAAACACTTGCCGTTCCCTATAAA
>JAPLER010000013.1 GCA_026391115.1 Bacteroidota bacterium
ACAGCCATTGAGTTAAACAATAAAAACATAACTATGCCTGTTAAACTTTGTGTTATTTTTATAATGAGAAAAGCATTTTCTATAGAGAAAAAACCGAGTAAAAGTCTTAACCCAGAAAAAAGATAAATTTGAAATGTTGGTCTTATCTGGTCGTTAAACTCCCAAATATTTTTAGCAAAATTTGGCTGATGTAGTTGATAAGAAGAAAACTCAATAATTTGAAAATGCTGGTCTGGATGAAAAAAACCAATTTGTGTGTACGAAAAAAAAATTTGGACACAAAAGCCTAATAATAATAGCCCTTGAAGTTTTTTGTGTTGTTTAATTAGTATATTCATTTATTGTGGTTTATTATCTTTCCAACTCCATAAATGCAAGCATGCATAGGTTCTATATGGTTGCCATTTTGTTGATATTTCAATCATCTGTTGTTTCATTTCTTTTTTGTCTGATGCGTCTAAGCTATACAACTTTGTCATAGCTTGTTGTATGCCTAAATCATCAACACTAAATACATCCTCTCGTCCTAGTGCAAACATTAATAACATTTCAACAGTCCATTTACCTACACCTTTTATAGCAACCAATAATTCAGTAATATTTTCATTACTTAACGTTGCCAATTTTTTGTCATTTATTTTATGTTCTATACAAAAGGCAGCAACATTTTTTAAATATTGCACTTTGGCATTGCTTAATCCTATTGCACGTAATACTTCATTGGGTGTATCAATAACTTGTTGTGGCTTAGGTTCTTTATTATTATACAAAGCCAAAAATCTATCGTAAATTACTTGAGCTACTTTGGTACTTAATTGCTGCCCCATTATGCTCCTCATTAATCTCAAGGGAATATTTTTTTTCAACTCCAATTCAAAATCATTCTCTAGCAATAAAGCCCTTAGTTTTTTATCTTTATCAAGATGCTTTTTGTAAATCATTTTTTAAATTATTTATCAATGAAGTGAACTTCTTTTGCAATATTAGCAGCAAATGAAAATATGGTTCATATACATTTGTACAAATTATAATTTATGCCCGTTATTTTACCTGTAAACAATGTTTTACCACAATTTGGAGAAGATAATTTTATTGCCCCAAATGCAACAATAGTAGGCAATGTAACCAGTGGCAGCCAATGTAGTTTTTGGTTTAATGCTGTAGTGCGTGGCGATGTTAATAGTATTACAATGGGTAATAAAGTAAACGTACAAGATGGGGCTGTAATACATTGCACATATTTAAAACACGCTACAGTTATTGGCAACAATGTATCTATAGGGCATAATGCTTTGGTGCATGGCTGCACACTGCATGATAATGTGTTAATAGGAATGGGTGCTATTGTAATGGATGGTTGTGTGGTGCATAGTAACAGCATTATTGCAGCTGGAGCTGTGCTTTTAGAAAATACTATTGTAGCAGCAGGTTGTATTTATGCTGGTGTGCCAGCCAAAAAAGTAAAAGATATTTCGCAAGAATTAATTAATGGCGAAATAGATAGAATTGCCAATAATTATGTAATGTATAGTGGATGGTTTAAATAGTTGATGAAGTGTTTGTGCATTCAACTATAAAAAGGTAAGGTGCAAAAAACAAAAAAGGCTTCAATTGCTTGAAACCTTTTAACTATTGTGGCTCTCCCTGTTGGACTTGAACCAACGACCCTCTGATTAACAGTCAGATGCTCTAACCAACTGAGCTAAGGAAGAATTTCCCGTTTGGGGTTGCAAAAATAGGGGAGTGAATGAAGTGAGCAAATTTTTTTTGTATTTTTTTTAAAACCATTTTTTTTCTTCAAAAATTACAAATACGCCTTCTTCATTTACTTCAACAGGATAAACCTTTAAAAAATCTTCGCCAGTAGTATTTCTACCAGTTTTTAAACTAAATTTATATCTGTGCAATGGGCAAACAGCATTGCCTAATGCATCAATGAAACCATCAGCCATAATACCACCAGCGTGTGGGCATTTATGAGCAAATGCAAAAAGTTGCTCTTTAAAAGTTGCAACTGTTATTTTTTTATTATCAGCCTCCACAATACACATTCCTTTTGTATTAAAATCAAAATCAACGGCTGATTCGCCTATCTTAATCATTCTTTTTGTAATCACTTTTATTATTTATCTAATGCAAAGTAACGTTTATAAAAGATTTAAGTGTGGTTTAAAGTTTATATTGGCTATCTAATTCTTGAACCTGCAAAATGGCGCAATCGTATATATTTGCCCACTATGGCAAAGGCTCAAAGCGAAACCCCATTAATGCAGCAACACAAGGCTATTAAACAAAAATATCCTGATGCTATTTTATTGTTTCGTGTGGGCGACTTTTACGAAACTTTTGGGCAAGATGCTATTAACGCAAGTGCTGCATTAGGCATTACTTTAACCAAAAGAAATAATGGAATTGATAATAGTAACGAGCTTGCTGGTTTTCCTCATCACGCATTAGACACGTACTTACACAAGCTTGTAAAAGCTGGTTATCGTGTTGCGATTTGTGACCAACTTGAAAATCCAAAAGAAGCCAAGGGCATTGTAAAACGTGGCGTTACAGAGTTGGTTACTCCTGGCGTTGCAACAAATGATAAATTACTCGAACATAGCAGTAACAACTTTTTGGCTGCCGTTCATTTTACTGAAAATGGCTTGGGCATTGCATTTTTTGATATTAGTACAGGTGAATTTTTTGCAGCACAAGGCAACGAAGAATATATTGATAAACTATTGCAAAGTCTTAAACCCGCTGAAGTTATTTTTCAACGCAACTACTTAAAACATTTTAAAGAAACATTTGGTGTAAAATTTTATACCTACACTTTAGATACCTGGATTTTTGAGGAAGCTTTTGCTACTGAAAGTTTATTAAAACATTTTCAAACCCATAGCCTTAAAGGGTTTGGTGTTGAAAATATGAATTTGGCAATAGTTGCAGCTGGTGCTATTTTATATTATTTAAAAGAAACAGAACATCCTAATCTGCAACACATTACTTCTATTCAAAGAATTGAAAGAGATGATTTTTTGTGGATGGACAGGTTTACCATCAGGAATTTGGAATTAGGTATTGGGAATGTTGGCGAAGGTAAAAGTTTGTTAGGTGTATTGGACAATACTGTAAGCCCAATGGGTGCAAGATTATTGAAACGATGGCTGGTAATGCCTTTAAAAGATATTACTAAAATAAATGAACGATTAGATACTGTTGAATATTTTATAAAAAATGTTGATGACAGGCACAAACTCATTACTGCAATAAAAGCTGTTGGCGATGTTGAAAGGTTAGTAAGTAAGCTACCCGCCAAAAGAATTAATCCACGAGAAGTGATGCAATTGGCAAAAGGATTGCAACAAGTGGAAGTGATTAAACAAATTTGCAGCAATGCTGCAAACCCTTATATACAAAGACTTGCAGATGGATTGAATACTTGTAATTTTATTTTGCAAAAAATACAAAACGAGATTAATGAAAACCCACCCATTGCTGTAAATAAAGGCGGTGCTATAAAACAAGGTGTAGATAGCGAGTTAGATGATTTAAGAAACATTGCTACCAATGGCAAAGAATATCTACTTAATATTCAACAACGAGAGGCAGAAGCCACAGGCATTTCATCACTTAAAATTAGTTTCAACAATGTGTTTGGTTATTATTTAGAAGTAACCAATTTGCATAAAAATAAAGTGCCTGAAACCTGGATAAGAAAGCAAACACTTGCCAATGCTGAAAGATACATTACACAAGAGTTAAAAGAATATGAAGACAAAATTTTAGGTGCTGAAGATAAAATTTCAAGCATAGAACTTGGCTTGTACGATAAGCTATTATTGGCTTTGCAAGATTATATAGCACCACTACAAGTTAATGCAAGCATTATTGCAACGCTTGATTGTTTGCTTTGCTTTGCAGAAAATGCTTTAAAGTATAACTATAAAAAACCTGCACTACACAATGGTTTTGAATTGGAATTAACGGCAAGCCGACATCCTGTAATTGAAAGAAACTTACCTGTTGGTGAAAGTTATATTGACAATGATATTTCACTCAATCCAGCATCTCAGCAAATTATTATTTTAACTGGGCCCAATATGAGTGGTAAAAGTGCTATACTGCGTCAAACGGCACTCATTACTTTAATGGCACATATTGGCAGCTTTGTAAGTGCAGGCACAGCAAGGATTCCATTAACAGATAAAATTTTTACACGTGTAGGTGCAAGTGACAATTTGAGTGGTGGCGAAAGCACCTTTATGGTGGAGATGAATGAAACAGCTTCTATCATCAACAACATTAGTGAACGCAGCTTGATATTACTTGATGAAATTGGACGTGGTACCAGTACTTATGATGGTATTAGCATTGCTTGGAGTATTGTTGAACATTTACATTCATCTATTAACAAACCCAAAACACTTTTTGCCACACACTACCACGAGTTGAATGAATTAGAAGAAAATTTAAAAGGTGTAAAAAATTACCACGTTACCAATAAAGAAGTTGGGAATAAAATTATTTTTCTTAGAAAACTGGCAGCAGGTGGCAGCACTCATAGCTTTGGTATTCACGTAGCTAAAATGGCTGGAATGCCTGTAGAATTAATAGATAGGGCGAATGAGATTCTACAAATTCTTGAAGAGCGTAGCAATGATGATGCAAAGTCAAAAGACAAAAATCAAAACCAAAAAGTTGATGGTGAATTATCAAAGACTAAAGACCAAAGACCGACGCCTGTCTTAGAGAATCTCAACGAAAAAGTAAAAGGATTAAGCAACCCCAAAATGCAACTTTCCATATTTGATGCTCACTCACAAACCTTTGATGATATTCGTAAAATGCTTGCCACCATTGACATTAATAGGCTTACTCCAGTTGAAGCATTAATGAAACTGAATGAGATTAAAGGGATGATAAAATGATGTGGTTAACTGAAGCACAATAAAGAATAAATGCTGAGGCAATTCCCGAAGCTTCGTGACCTCAAGCCCCACAAATGCCAAACCTATTTGTGGTATAATTTGCTAAGTGGACTTCCTACATTTGAGAGGACATTGCAACTAAGAGCAATTGCTTACTTTTAATTTTATGACAACAGCAAAAAGGTACTACACAACCGAGTTTAAAATCAAAGCAGTAGAACTGAGCAATTTGAAGGGTTCAGTGAA
>JAPLER010000270.1 GCA_026391115.1 Bacteroidota bacterium
AAAAATTTATCAGGAACAAATAGCTAAAACAGTGGCAATGCTACTTGGCGAAGATTTTACCCCCAATCATCCCGTTGGTAAAGCACTAAATATTGCAATGGAAAAACCAACAGAAATGCTTGCTGTTTCAAGTGTTGTTAAATAATTTTTATTTCACTTTTTTCAATCCATCTACCCCCACAAAAAAAGCCACAAATTCACATTTAGTAAATCTGTGGCTAGCTATACTAAATCTAAACTTCGTTTCACTAAATCTAAACCATTTTTCAATGCATCTAGGCAATCTTGCACTAAATCTAAACCCTTTCGCAGTAAATCTATGACTTGTTTCAGTAAATCTAAATGCTGTCTTATGCATCTAAGCACTTTCGCAGTAAATCTAAACCTACTACTTTGAATCTAAAGGTTTTTGCAGTGAATCTAAGCATTTTCGCAGTGAATCTAGGAGTTTTCATACCTATTCAAAACTACGCTTTTTTATACTTTAGGTGCATCGCTTTTATCATCGCCTTTGCCTCCCTTACCCTTTGTCTTGCTGCTAGTTAATGTAGCCAATGTTTTATTATAATTAAACTTGTCCACAGTTAATTTATCTGCTGCTTCGGTGTATAAAATAGTGGCGGTTTTAGTCACTTTCATCACATCGGTGTAAATTTTATTCAATTGTTTAATGCCATCAGCAGTAACCGTTTTTTTATCTTTTTTGCTAAGCTCTTGTGCCACATTTTTGTTTTTAATAATGTCTGCATAGCCAATAATTTCACTTATATAACTTGCATCTATACCAGCCCCCACAATTTCTGTTTGTAACGAAGTGGTCATATTTTTACTAAACTGTGCCAGTAATTCTGTTAATGCTTCTTGATTATCTTTCTGTACTTTAGCATCATATAATTCCTTGCTGGCTGTGGTTTGCTTTTTCTTATTATCTATGCCCAGCACATCTTTAAATGCAGCATCAATAGCATCGGTTAATGACTTAAAGTAAGCAGCACTCCAATTGCTTCTTTTGCTTAATAAAAATGTTTTAATAGTGCTTTGTGTAACTACTCCCATTAATACAGAAAGTGTAGTGAGCATAGCAGCATCACCACCAGTGTAAATTCTTATTACTTTGTTGCTTGAAGATTTTGACATATTTTATAATAGTTAGTGAATTGCGAATATAAAAAATCTACTAATAATTGAAATGTTATTTTTGATATAAGAAATTCATAGTTTAGCTAATACTTTTTAAATCTACAATTGAGCATCTAATATTTACTCGCTTAATCCATAGCTTAGATTACACTTCAATTTTACTTTTAAAGTTAATTAATAGCGACTAAAATGTTACCAAATTATTAAAACATATAGTGTCTGTGTAACACATATAAAAAAAGTCAAGTCTTTACAATTTGTTAAAATAAGCATAACACAACTTAAACAATATTATTAAGTTACCACTCTACGTTTGCCCCTCAATCAAATTTTTTTAAAATGAAAAAAACATTTCTTGCTCTTGCATTACTGTTTGCCGTATTAAGCAGTAACGCTCAGGTGCAGTTCCTAAAATCGGTTAACTACCGTGGAGCATTTGCACCATCTCCCACAGCAATGTGGACATCAGGTTGGGCTAACTGGGATCCTCAAACTACCTCTTATGGTAGCACAACAGTTACAGTTAGTTCTGACATTACTAGCAACACAACTTGGACAAAAAACAATGTGTACAAGTTGAGTGGTTTAATTTACATTGATAGTTTGGTAACATTAACTATCGAACCAGGTACTATTATTCGTGGTGATTCTACAATTGGTAATTCTTCTCTTATCGTAAGAAGAGGTGCTAAGTTAAATGCAATTGGTACGGTTGCTGAGCCTATCGTATTTACATCACAAAAAGCAGCTGGTAATCGTGCTCCAGGTAACTGGGGTGGAATTATTATGTTAGGTAGAGCTACTTACAATGGTTCTGGTGCATTTGGTGGTGCTGGTACTGGTAACATCGAAGGTATTACTGCTTCTAATAAAACTGTTTATGGTGGTGGCACTTCTCCTAATGATAATGATAATTCAGGTACTTTAAAATATGTACG
>JAPLER010000398.1 GCA_026391115.1 Bacteroidota bacterium
CAAAGAAGCCCGCTACTTGTTTAGAGTACATAGTTGTTCACGAAATGATTCACTTATTGGAACGTTACCATAACGACAATTTCTTTTCCCTTATAGAAAAGTATATGCCTAAATGGAAGCAGCATAAAGACGAGTTAAATCGTTTGCCTGTGAGTTTTGAGGAGTGGGTGTATTAGAGAACAAAATACTAAATAATTAAACTTTTAAATCACTAATATTGCTACACTATAATTACTTACCGTTTCCTAACGAAGTATAATTTTCTATTTTAATTTTATGAAATATATATTTTCCCAATTTTATATTTTATTTCTCATTACAAATTTATATGCTCAAACTCCTATTTCAGTAGCATCTTGGAATCTTGAGAACTTTGGAAAATCAAAAACAGATAGTGTAATTGAATTTATTGCTACTACTGTAAAAGATTATGATGTTGTTGCAATACAAGAAGTAGTCGCAGGCTATGGAGGTTCACAAGCTGTGGCTAATTTAAGTGATGCACTTAATAGGAAAGGCTCTAAATGGGATTATACAGTTAGCAATCCAACATCATCAAACAATTCTTATAAAATAGAACGATATGCTTTTATTTGGAAAACAAACAAACTCAAAAAAATAGGTGATGCTTGGCTTGAAAAGCAATATAGCTTTGAGATTGATAGGGAGCCATTTTTTGCAACATTCAAATCTATGGATAAAGTTTTTACACTAGTTACTTTTCACGCTATTACGAAAGCAAAGCAACCAGAAACAGAAATAAAATATTTTAAATTTTTACCTGCCGAATACCCCAACTTAAACTTAATATTTTGTGGTGATTTTAACTGCCCACAATCACACACTGTTTTCAATCCATTAAAAGCAATGGGTTACATTTTAATTGCCCACAATCACATACTGTTTTCAATCCATTAAAAGCAATGGGTTACAAGCCAATTTTTACAGGGCAAAAAACATCGTTAAGACAAAAGTGTATTAATAATGATTGTTTAGCTTCGGAATTTGATAATGCGTTTTACAACACATCTAAAGTTACTCTTTTAAAATCAGGTATCATTCATTTTTATAAAAATTTCATAGACTTGAAGGCTGCAAGAAAAATTTCAGACCACGTACCAATATTTTTTCAATTTAGCTTGAATTAATCTTTGTTAATATCAACTGAATTCAGATGCAGCAATCAATACACTAGATAACATAAAAAATATAGCTTATTAAATCTCTTGACTAGAATTAAAAGTCACACCAGTAATTACTATTCGTTTATCAAAAGAATGACAAGACAGAAAAACATAAATAGAACCATTTAGTTGGAAAGATTTACCACCTTTAGGAGCATATGAAATTGATACTCAAAAACAATGTTTGACTAAAAAAAAGTTAAGGCAGAAAATTGAAAGATAACCAAACTTCAACAAAATCACTATCCTCTACTATTAACGTTTCTTGCTAGCTACTGTCAAGCCTATAAATTTTCCCGAAAGCTTACGAAAGCTTAATACTAAAATATTGATGTTAATAAAATTAACATCAATTGAATAAGCAAAAGCATTTTTAAATCACTAATATTGCTATACCAAAGCAACTGCACAAATGCAGCTTGATGTTTTTATAATTTTAAAAAGGGTTGCAATGTTCAATATCTTTTTATTTTCAAAATATTTCAAGTCATTGGCAAACTCAATTGGGTTTGCAAGTATTATTATTTCTCGCTCATTCAAAATTCTTTTTCGTTGGAATAAAAGTATTCAAAAAGATTATTTAGACTTTTCAACTCAACACGTTTTTAGTAATAGTTATTTGGTTATACAATACAAGTTTAAAAATGCTTTGTGGTATCATTTTAAAGGAATAAAAAAAACTACCAAAAACACACCACTCATTCTTGATACTGCAAATATTGATGCAACCAATATTACACTTATAGTTCACGGATTATTTAGAAAAAAGAAATATAATATTAGTGTAACACCAAGTGTAGCTATTAACACAAAAACTTTTAAAGTAAAAGCACA
>JAPLER010000016.1 GCA_026391115.1 Bacteroidota bacterium
CATATTACTTTTTATAGGTATTAAGTCCACTATTAAAAACATTAAAAATGTATTGGTTCTATCTGTATTATTTTTTATAGTAGGTCATTGTTTTATTGGACATAAAGAAGAAAGATTTTTGTTTCCAATTTTTTGTGCATTACCTATAATTGTAGGTTTTCAATTAGAATCTTTTATTATTTATACAAAGCAGAAGAAATGGTTGAAACAACTCATAAATTTCTTTATCTATTCTAGTATTTTATTGAATATTTTTTTATTCATTATACTTGCTATAACACCTTACTCACAAACTGTTTATATGAGTTATTTATTGAGTAAAAAATTTGATAGGAAAAATGTGGTCATTTATACGGTTAACAGAAATCCAATTGAAACAGAAAGTTTACTACAGTTAAAGTACTATGAAAACTCAATGAAAAATATTAGTTTTAAAAAAGTTAAATCTATAGATAGTGTCTTGATAACAAAAGCTCCCTTTTTAGCTGTTGAATTTAATCAAGTTGCTGGTGAAAGAAACAAATTAGAAACTTTTGGATATAAAAAAAGCTTTTCTTCTTCTAATTTATTATGGAGGGTTAATGAACTTTTATTTCAAAATAAAATAGCTACAGTTAATGATATTTGGACTTTATATGAATTAGATAAAAACTAAAATAATTTTTAATTTGTAACTAATAATCTTAGATTTTTTGGAGGTAAATGACTAATTTAAAAAAAATATTGTCTCAAAAAATAGCTATTTGGGTAATAGGATTGCTAATACTTTTTACAATTGGAGTTAAGCTTATAAGTATAAAGTCTGAAGAAAAAATTATTGAATATCATTTTTATAAAGAAGATGAAGCAACTGCATTGTACAATCCAATTTCTCAACCAACAGGTAAGCCATTTAATAAAAAAAATGTTGTAGTAATAATGGTAGAAAGTTTAAGTAAAGAGTTTATGGGAAGTTTAAGTAACCAGCCTACATACACTCCTTTTTTAGATAGCCTTAGTAAACATAGTTTAGTTTTTACAGATGCGTATGCCAATGGAAAGCAAAGTGTACAGGGCATTCCAGCTATTACAGCAAGTATTCCAAGCATTATGAATGGCTTTTTTATTAATACACCTTATGCCAATAATAACTATAAGGGATTGGGAACTTTATTTACAGAGCAAGGTTATTACACAGCATTTATGCATGGTGCACATAATGGCTCTATGAACTTTGATGCATTTGCAAAACAAGCTGGCTACAAAGATTATTTTGGCAGAAATGAATACAATAATGAAAAAGATTTTGATGGTGATTGGGGTATTTGGGACGAGGAGTTTTTACAATTTGCAGCTAAACAAATGACTGATTGTAAAAAGCCTTTTCACTTTTCTATCTTTACATTATCATCTCATCATCCTTATTTTATTCCAAAAAGATATGAGCAAAATTTTGTAAAAAAATCAGAGAATCATTTATGCAGAGTAATTGAATATACTGATTTTGCATTGCAACAGTTTTTTAAAACTGCACAACAACAAGATTGGTACAACAATACAATTTTTGTAATAACAGCAGATCATACTGGCGAATCATTACATCCATTTTACTCGAATAGTGTTGGGCAATATCAAATACCTATTATAATGTTTGACCCACAAAGCAATGTGCAACAACTCTACAATCAAACTGTTTCACAAGCAGATATTTTACCTAGCATTTTACATAAACTCAATTATCCTGTAAGCAATTTTAGTTTTGGTAATGATGTTTTTGCAAAACCAAGTTTTGGTATTTATTACACCAATAATCAATATCAGATTACACAAAATGGCTATATCTTAAGTTTTGATGGTATTAAATCAACTAGTTTATATCATTTTGCAACAGATAGTTTATTGAAAGAAAATTTATTGCAAAATGCAAATGCTATAGGAATGAAACTGCACCTAGAAGCCACTATTAAATCTTATATTCAGCAATACAATAACAAATTAATATCCAATAAAATGTTACCTTAACAGCAATAAAAAAGCTCAGCAATTGCTGAGCTTTTTATATTATTTTATTGTGTGTATTGATTAGCTACAACCTAAGCTATTACCACAGTTTAAACATTTGTAGCAAGTGCCACTACGTACAGTAATGTGACCACAAGTGTTACAAGCAGGAGCATCACTTTGCATTGATTTAGCAGCTTGGTTCATCATATCTAAACCAGCATCTGCCTTTACAGCAACTGCTGCACGTTGTAATTTTTGTGGGGAGTGAGTTTCGCTAACATTTGCACTTGGTGCAGATACAGTCATACTGCTTAATTCTGTTCCACCAATGTAACTTAATTCACCACCATCATCATCACCTAAATTTTCAACAGTTGGTTTATCTAAAACGTGAACTAAATCTGTTCTTCCTAAATACTCATAAGCCAATGCCCTAAACACAAAGTCAACTAAACTTGTTGTTGTTTTAATATTTGGATGATCAACCATTCCACTTGGTTCAAATCGAGTGAACACAAATTTTTCTACAAACTCTTCTAATGGCACACCATATTGTAAACCTACAGAAATAGCGATAGCAAAGCAATTCATCAAACTTCTTACAGTACTTCCTTCTTTGGCAAGGTCAACAAATATTTCTCCTAAAGTTCCATCTGTATATTCACCAGTTCTTAAGAAAATAGCCTGACCATTAATCTTTGCTTTTTGTGTAAATCCTCTACGTTTGCTTGGCAATGCTTTTCTTTCAACAATTGATGATAATGCACGTTTTAATTTAGTGTCTTTACTTGCCACCATTCTTTTTTGCATTTCTACTAATAACTCTTCAACTGAATAGTCTTCAAGATTTCTAGTCTCACTTACAACTGTTTCTGCAACTGACTCACTAACTTCCTGACTCGTGGTTTCTTCGGTCTTTTTCTTCTTATCTGCTTTATTGCTTAATGGTTGGCTCAATTTGCTTCCATCTCTATATAATGCACAAGCTTTTAAACCTAGTTCCCAACTTAGTTTGTAGCTATCTGCAATTTCTGCTACTGCTGCTTCATTTGGCAAGTTGATGGTTTTAGAAATAGCACCACTTAAAAATGGTTGACAAGCTGCCATCATTCTAATGTGTCCATGAGCGTGAATATAGCGTGTACCTTTATTGCCACATTTATTAGCACAATCAAATACTGATAAATGTTCGTCCTTTAAATAAGGTGCACCTTCAACAGTCATTGTACCACATATATAATCTCCAGCTGCTTCAATTTCTTCATCTGTAAAGCCTAATTCTTCTAAAACATTTAGACCAAAGTCATTTATTTGTGCTTCGTTAAAACCTAATCTTCTCAAGCAATCATCACCCAAAACAAATCTATTAAATACAAAGTTGATGGCGAAAGCAGCTTTTAATCCACCTTCTAACTTAGCAATTTCTTCTGCTGTAAATCCTTTAGCAGCAAGGGTTTCTGCATTAATGTATGGAGAGCCTTCAAAACTTCCACTACCCACAGCATACTTTTCAATGGCTTTAATTTCTTCTGGTGTGTAGCCCAATGTTTCTAAAGCATTTGGCACAGCACCGTTGATGATTTTGAAATATCCACCACCAGAAAGTTTTTTAAATTTAACTAAAGCAAAATCTGGCTCAACACCTGTTGTATCACAATCCATTACTAAACCAATAGTACCTGTTGGTGCAATAACAGTTGTTTGTGCATTTCTATAACCATATTGTTCTCCCATTTGAACAGCATCATCCCAAGCCTTAGTAGCTGCTTTTAATAAAGCATCTGGGCAGTGTTGTGCTTTAATACCAATAGGTGTAATACTTAATCCTTCATAAGCACCATCTGCATCGTAAGCTGCTGCTCTATGATTACGCATTACACGCAACATATCTTCTTTATTGTCTTCGTATTTGGCAAATGCACCTAAAAAGCTTGCCATTTCTGCACTTGTTTTGTATGCAGTACCAGTCATTATTGCTGAAATTGCACCAGCAATACCTCTTGCTTCTTCACTATCATAAGCAATACCACTAATCATTAATATAGTACCAAGGTTGGCAAAACCTAAACCTAACGTTCTATAATCGTAACTTAATTGTGCTACTTCTTTACTTGGAAACTGTGCCATTAAAACACTAATTTCTAACACTACAGTCCATAATCTGCTGATGTATTCTAAACCTTCAATATCAATACTATTTGTTTCTTCGTTAAAGAACTTGCGTAGATTGATTGATGCCAAATTACAAGCAGTATTATCTAAGAACATATACTCGCTGCAAGGGTTACTAGCATTGATGCGACCACCTTGTGGACAAGTATGCCATTCGTTAATTGTAGTATCGTATTGTGTACCAGGATCTGCACAACGCCAAGCTGCATTTGCAATTTTATCCCATACTTCTTGTGCAGGTACACTTTTCATTGTTCTACCATCTGTTCTTGCTTTTAACTCCCAATTACCACCTTCATTTAATGCTGTAAAAAATGAGTTAGGAATACGAACAGAGTTGTTACTGTTTTGTCCACTTACTGTATTGTAAGCTTCGCCTTCATAATGATTATCATATCCTGCATTGATTAATGCAGCTACTTTATCTTCTTCTTTAACTTTCCAGTCAATAAAATCTAATACTTCAGGATGATCCAAATCTAAGCAAACCATTTTAGCTGCACGACGCGTAGTACCACCACTTTTAATAGCACCTGCACTTCTATCTCCTATTTTCAAGAAGCTCATTAACCCACTAGAAGTACCACCACCACTCAGTTTTTCGCCACTACCACGTATTTGAGAAAAGTTGGTGCCCACACCACTACCATACTTAAATATTCTTGCTTCACGAATCCATAAATCCATAATACCACCATCGTTTACCAAATCATCGCCTACACTCAATATAAAACAAGCGTGAGGTTGAGGACGTTCGTAAGCATTGGTAGATTTACTTAATTCTTTTGTAACTGGATCAACATAATAATGCCCTTGAGGTTTTCCTGTAATGCCATAGCTTTCGTGCAAACCAGTATTAAACCATTGTGGACTATTGGGTACACAACTTTGGTTTAATATACTATATACTAATTCATCGTAGAAAACAGTAGCATCTTGTGCTGTTGCAAAATAGCCATAACGCTCTCCCCACACTTTCCAGCAATTTGCCATTCTATGTGCAACTTCTTTAGCACTTGTTTCTCTGCCCAAGCTGCCATCGGCTTGTGGCACACCTGCTTTTCTAAAATATTTTTGAGCCAAAATATCTGTAGCAATTTGGCTCCATTGTTTAGGAACTTCTACATTATTCATTTCAAATACCTTTTCGCCAGTAGGGTTCTTAATGACACTGCTGCGATAGTCGTATTCAAATAAATCAAAAGCTGAAACATCATCTTTTGTAAAGCGGCGTTGAAACTGCAAAGCTTGAGGGTTGTGTGGCATACGTTAAAAAATTTATTTAGAGGTTAGTTAGTTTTTTTTCGAGTCACCAAATTATTGGTTTGGTGGGGAACGAAAATATTAGTCTGTAACTTTTATTGGTCATTTACAATTTACACAAATTGTGGATAAACTATGTGAATTACGATGAAATGCAAAAGGGCATTGCATTTTACAATTTGTTAACATTGAAACCACAATTTGTGAGCAAAAATTTCTTTGAAAATTTACAAGAACTTACTTGTTAGAAACGACAAGGTTTTGAAGATATTATAATAAGATGGGAATTTAGATTTGCACAGGTGGGGATAAGTTGGTTTTAAAGAAAAAGTTGATGGGCAGTGTAGATTTAAAGATTAGATTGCTGAGAAAATAATGGCCGTTTTGCAAGGTTTGATTGGCTGACAATGGGCTTTACCTAGGCTTTTACTGGGCGTATAGTGGGAGTTAAATA
>JAPLER010000273.1 GCA_026391115.1 Bacteroidota bacterium
ACAAGCGATGTAAAGGCATTTGTTGGCACTGCCCAGGTACACGAAAGAACAATGGCAACATTTACACAAGCTCGTTTGCAGTTTATTGCTGATGAGATAAACGAAAAATGGTTTCCATACTTGATAAAAAAAGGATTTGCATTAGAGGGCAAAACATTTAACTATCCTGAACTAATAAGAGCCAAAGAAAGAAAACTAAACCCACAAGCTCCAACAGCAACAGAGCCACCAGCTCCAGCCAAAAAATAATTTATGTGCTACACAGATGAAACATATTTTTTTAGCCAAAGGCAACGCATACAACTCAATAAACAAATAAATATTGAGGGTGTTGTTAATGATGTTATCAATCAACTTTATAATGACAGAAAGATTGATAAAAAAACAAAAACCGAACTCATAAAAAGCCACTATGAGCCATTGAAACAAGCAGTAAATGAGGGTTACAATGTAAAGGTTGAATATGGCACACCCAACTATGATTTTTTGCAGCAATTACAAACAAATGCAGCCGTTTTTGCTGCATTCAAAGCACACGCACAAGCAAAAGAAATTGCAGCATTATTGAAAGATGCTAATGGCAATTTACGCAGTAAAGAAGATTTTAAAACCGAGGCTTTAAAAGTTGATGCCAACTATAAGGGAAGCTATTTGAATGCTGAATATGATATGGCAGTTCGCCAAGCTCGTGCAGCAGTGCAATGGCAAAAAATTCAAAAGCAAAAAAAGTTATATCCTAACTTAAAATATATGCCATCTGTATCAGCTCATCCACGTGAAGCTCACAGGGCATTTTATGGAATTGTGCGACCTGTTGACGATAGTTTTTGGAATACACATTTCCCTCCAATTGGCTGGGGTTGCAAATGCAGAGTTGAGCAGGTTGATGAGGATGTAACAGATATTCCAAACAATACTCCAAAACTAGAACCTGAATTTGATTTTAATGCTGGAAAAGATGCAAAGGTTTTTGATGTTGAAAAAAGCCAGTATGCAAAAAGTGTTACATCAAAAGAAAAGCCAGCACTTATAAAAGAAGCTGCTGCATTGCTTGCATTTGATGAGTATAAAGATGCACCTTATACAACTATTTATACCAGCAAAACAGGCACTGAAATACAAACGCATCCTTTGAGCAATTTAGCAGATGACTATGAGCAAAACCTTAAAGATTTAAGGGATTTTGCAAATAGCAAATTGCCTGTTAAGAATATAAAAGTAGCACCATATTTAAACAAATATGAACAGCTAAGAACTGAATTATTGCCAAACAGTAAAGGGCTGCACAATCCTGATGCAATTGTTGATAATGTTTATTGTGATATTAAAAAACCTGCTGAAGACAAAGCGAGTAAAAACACCATTAAGCACACTATAAGTAATGCTAATGAGCAGGCTAATGGTATTATTTTAATGATTGAAAAAGACAATTACATTGACAAAAATGTGTTGATGAATGAGATTAGAAAAAAATACATTCACGATGCCTATAAAGATTTTGTAATGTATGTTAAGCATCAAAATGAGTGGATGATGTTTAAGGGCAGGAATGATTTTATGAAGCAATACAAGGCACAAAAAAAACCCTAATTGCTTAGGGCTTTAAAGCTATGGCAGTTGTTTCTAATGTTCCTCTCCAATACCGATTTTATGATAAATATTACTTGCGTAACTGTCAATGCTGGTACAAAGATATAAGTAAATGAGTTTAAACAACCAAAATATTACTGGAGCTGATGAGTTGGTTGCTAAGTTAAGAGCAGCCCAAGAGTATGTGCAAAAAGATGTACCTGAAATAATAGGCATTGAAGCTGTAAAGCATTTTAAGAAAAGCTTTAATGATGGTGGTTTTACTGATACCAGTTTAAAAAAATGGACACCACGCAAAACCAAACGAACTGGCAGCACCAATGGGCAAAAAACTTTGGTTAAAAGCAGCGAGTTAATGGATAGTATAGATTACAGGGTGCAAGGTAATTTGGTGATAATTTACAGTGATAAGCTCTATGCTCAAATACACAACGAGGGTGGCACTGTTACAATAACACCACAAATGAAAAAGTTTTTTTGGGCAAAGAATTATGAAGCTGAAAAAGCTGGTGACTTTGATTTGGCAGAGGAATACAAGTTTATGGCTCTTGCCAAAGAAATAAAGATTGAGCAAAGAATGTTTATTGGAAACAGCGAAGTAATGAACACCAAAATACTTGAAAAAGTAAATAGAGATTTAACAAGAATTCTAAAATAATATTATGCTACTATATCCACTTTATAAAGCAATTAAACAGCATTTAAACGGCTTGGGTATTCAAACGTTTTTTTATATAAAACAATACGAGCCAAACAAAGAAAACACCAGCTACAAAGTGCCAGCCATTTATATTGAAATGCCAAACTACAGAGGTGTTAGTATAAATTATTATGGCAAAAAGTTGAAGAGTGCAAAAGACTGCGTAATCAAAATACACTACATCAGCTATGCACCATTTAAAAACCATACCAATACTATACAGGATAATCTATTGCAAGAGCATAGCAATGTATTGAAAGCAATTGATTTGTTGATGGATGGCTACAGAGCAAAAGACCCTGCAAATAACGAATTGAGTGAGGCGATGATGAATATTGAAACCAGTGAGTTAAACTTTATGGCTAATTGTGTTGTAAGTGTTATTACTTACCGATGTGAAGCTTATTTGAGGCACTTGCAGGGTTAAGCAGTTTTGGCATACTCTGCCATTTTCTTTGTGCGTTCAATAACTGTTACGTGGCTTGGAATTGGTGTGTTATCTTGTTTTAAAATTTTGGCAACTGTTGCAGTACTTAAAAACACTTTACCTGCAACCTCATCAATGACATAATATATATCCCATTTAGGGTTTTTCTTTTTAACTGTCCTAAACAGCTCCCTGATGTGGTTATCACGTAAACTTTTATTTGTAGGATTTAGACGAGACATTTTAATTATTGTGGTTTGGCAATAACAAAAATAAACCCACTAAAGAAGTTAGTTTAAAAAAGTTATTCGCAATATAATACACAAAAAAGCCTTTGCATTGTGCAAAGGCTTTTTAATTGTTGATTATATACCAGTTTATTTATTGCGTTCTATTTGAATTTTAGCGTATTTTTTAGCAAGGTCAACACTTAG
>JAPLER010000179.1 GCA_026391115.1 Bacteroidota bacterium
TATTTAATTTATTATTTGGAGTAAAAGGATCTACACCAAATGTAATAAATGAACGATTATTACCATCTTGAATATCTACTGTAGGGAATGCAGAACCTTTAATAGCTCTGTAATCTCTATTCGCAGTATAGCCAAATGTTAACTCGTTACTAACATTATTGCTGAAACGGCTATTCAATTGTGCTACTACTCCATAAATATCATTATTAATTTCGTAGTTTGAATTACCATAGCTAATCGATGTTGTGCCAAATCTGTTACCACCAATTGAGTTTGAGTTACTGATTTGCACATCTCTTTTGGATTGTAAATAGTTACCTCTAATGCTTAATTTGTGTTTATCGCTTAAATTAAAATCGAAACGAACAACAGCTTTATCGCTTTGTGTTTTCATATTGTAACCAGCATAACCACCCGTTTTATACCCATAAGCAGAATCTAAGAACGTCTGCAAAGAATCAAGTTTTCCTTTGTTAGTTACTGCGAATGCATCAATAGTTACAGGAGGTAAATCACTTCTCCTTTCTGCTTCATAGTTTGCAAAAAAGAAAATTTTATTTTTAATAATTGGTCCACCAAAGCTAACACCATATTGTTTTACGTCGAATGCAGTGGTGATAACATCTTCTTTACCTCCTGCACCAGCTTTTTTACCAACAAAATTTTCGTTACGCATATTATAAAAACCAGTACCATGAAAAGTATTTGTACCACTTTTGGTAACTGCATTAATACTTGCACCAGTAAATCCTGCATCTCTCAAGTTGTATGGAGATAAGTTAATTTGTAATTCTTGAATAGCATCCAAAGAAATAGGCGATGAATTGGTTTGACTACCATTTAAAGGTTGTAAACCAAATGAGTTATTGAAAATTGAACCATCAAGGGTAAAATTAATTGCTCTATTATCTTGACCTGCAAATGAAGTACCATTAGATTGTGGTGTAAGTTTAGTAATATCGGTAATACTTCTATTTAAAGTAGGCAAACTACTTATTAATCTACTATTGATATTTGTACTAGTACCTTTTCTATCTTTACTAATTAAAGCACCTTTTCTACTTGTGGTTAGCGTTACTTCTTTCAAATCAGTTTTGGCATCAGCCATAGAAAATTCAATAACCGAAGGTTCGCCTAGTTGAATCCATACATCGGTTGCTGTTTCTGTTTTAAAACCAACATAAGTTACAGTTACTTTATAAGGTCCGCCAACACGCAAGCCAGGTAGATTAAACTTACCAGTTTTATTACTTGCAGTAGCGTACTTAGTGCCACTAGGCTCATGAACTGCTTCTACTGTTGCACCTTGTAATGCAGTACCAGATGCATCTTTAATTGTTCCTGTAATGCTACCATTTGTTACTTGAGCCAATAATCCAAGTGGTAACAAAAACAAAGCAATAAATGCTTTCATAGTTTTAGTTAATCTCATAATAATTAATTTATGCTGCAAAGAAAGTAAATATTAACAATTACATTTTAAGATAATATTAACATTTTATTGTAATGTATTTGATACACAATAGATTTTATTCAACAAACGGACAACTTAGACTCCAAATATTTAACCTTTTAAAAAATAAAAATAATGATTGAAAATATTTTTTGTGTAATTATTACACAACGTCTATTTTTACAAACTACAAAAAATGCTGTATGAATCTTTTTACAAAAAAATCAGTTAAAAGACTGTTAGTCTTATTGCTATTTGCTTCAATTTCTATAAATCAAAATTTTGCTCAACAACGCGTAAAAAAGGTTGTAGTGCAAGCTTTTTGGTGGGATAACTGGAACAACAATTTTCGTTTTAAATGGGCTGATTATTTAACAGAATTAGCTCCACGTCTAAAAGCATTGGGTGTAGATGCTATTTGGGTTCCACCAAATTATAAAAATGATGGTCCAGGTTCTGTTGGCTATGGTCCATTTGACCAATATGATTTAGGAGATAAATACCAAAAAGGAGAAACTGCTAGTGATACAATGAGAACTAGAAGTGGTAATAAAGATGAACTTTTAAGAATGATTGCTGTGATGCATGCCAATGGTATTGAAGTAATTCAAGATATTGTTTTAAATCATCAATCTGGTGCAGGAAACAGAGGTGGCGGTGGTGGAAGAGATTTTACAGCAGCATCTGCACCTTATCAAGACAATGCATCGAACTATTACAAAAATTTTAGATATGTGTGCTATGGCACACCACACTTAGATACTAGTGCTGCAGATTATTTTACACGTAGAGGAAGATGGAGTAAAAATATTATGAATTTTTATCCAAATGCAAACAATAATTCAGTAAATACGAATGCCATTAATACTGCATATTTTGGACCAGATATGGCCTATGAAAATAATAGTATTGGATTAAGCACTAATATTCCAACATCAGGTTCTGTAACAATAAAAGGTATTACAAAACCATATTTTAATCCAGTACAACCAAGCAACTATATGGCTCAAGGAGCAAAAGATTGGATTGTTTGGTATAAAAAGCAAACTGGTTCTGATGGATTTAGATGGGATGCAGTAAAACATTTTGGATATGATGTTCAAAGAGATTTAACTTATGCTTTAAAATATCAAAGCGGTTTTGCTAATGGTGGCAATAGCATGTTTAATGTAGGTGAATATGTGGGTCAAGCTAGTGAGGTTGATTATTATACTAGTCAGCTAATTAAAACAGGAACTCCATCAGAATCGGGTGTAGCAAATGAACAGCTTAGTGGTGGTTTTGATTTTGGATTGAGAGGATACACCAATGGAGGAATTTATTCCATGGTAATGAGTGGTGGTGGTTTTGATATGCAGGCTATACCAGGTTGCCAACAATCTACTAGATATTTTGATTATCCAAATGGAGTAAGAGTTTACAAAACCGTTCCTTTTGTTAATAGTCATGATACTTATAGACCAATACTTACAGCCAATGGCAACTATTCTCAACCACTAGGTAATAGTGCAGGTTGGAATACAGGTCAGGAGCTTGGTGGAAATGGTCAACACATAGACCCTCGTGAACCAAGATTTGCAGCTGCAAATGCAGTAATATCAGCAGTTGACGGCAATCCTTGCTTTTATATTGAAGATGTTTTTGATTATTTTAGTTTAAATAAAAGATGGTCACATTTACCTTCTGATGTTGATAGTTTACCTTTAAGAAAAGATGTTGGAAACATTATGCAATGTCATCAAAAACTTAATTTTAAAGATGGAGATTATGGAGTACCAACTGCTCAAACAGGAACATCAGCACCATTTTATTTAGCAGGTTCAAGTACAGACCATCTTGTTATTGAAAGAACAGGAAAAGCTATCATTGGAATTACTGATGCTTATTCTCCTGCATCTAACAACTCATCAGACCAGCAAGTTTGGGTAACTTGTAATACAGCTTGGACACCAGGCACTATTCTTTACGATTATTCT
This sequence comes from Bacteroidota bacterium, assembly GCA_026391115.1. Lineage (GTDB taxonomy): Bacteria > Bacteroidota > Bacteroidia > Chitinophagales > Chitinophagaceae > CAIVPM01. Next base: position 3,430 of record JAPLER010000179.1, read on the forward strand.
GGAGCTCATGGAATTAGTGGAAGTACCATTCAACCAGACAGAAGAGTGCTAATAAAAACAGCTCCTTGTGGACATAATATTCCCGGAGTTTATGGACACGGTTATTCTATGTGGGCTCCATATCCAAACGGAACACCAACTTCTGTTCAAGATTTGTTCAACTATATTGCCACATACGATCAACCAAGAGTTAGAACTACACAACAAGAATGGGAAATGGCGGATGATTTAGGCGATAGCCATTGTGCAAGTCTTGGTCAAGGTGGTCAATTACCAGCAAATTCAACCAATCAACGTGTTGCAGGTAAAATATTTGTACAAAATGGTACTACTGTTTCTTACAAATTATTCCCTGCAATTGACAATACTAACATTAGCATTTCTCTTTGGGATTTGAATGGAAATAAACTTAGTGAAGCAATTGGTAATAGCACAGTTATTGCTCCCATATCAAATACTTACAATGCTACATATACCGGTTGGATTACAATAAAAGTAAGAAATGCAGTAAACACACAAGCTGCACAAAAAGTATGGGCAAATGTGACTTATACTGCACCTACAACACTTAACACTAGAGACATTACAAATGATGCAACAACAAAAGTGTCAATTTGGACAGGCAATAAAGGCACAACCGATATTACAGATTGTGGTAATTGGGAAGAAGGTATAGTTCCAAATAATAGTTCTACTATTGTTATTCCTTCATACTCTTTTCCAGCACCAGTTTTTCCTAATGGCTTTGCTGGAAGAGTAATAATGCCAAATAGCAAACTTATCAAAAGTGCTAATGTTAGTTTCTCTAATAGTAATTCAAAATTAACAGCAGTTGATGGTAGTTTTAGTGCAAGTAACTTTATTCCTAAAAGCTACACAATAAAATGTTCAAAAAATAATGATGTAACAAAAGCAAATGGTGTTAGTGCAACAGATGTATTACTGATACAAAGACATATTTTAAACACCACTAAATTAAATAGTGCTTATAAACTAATTGCTGCAGATGCTACAGGAGATAAAAACATCAATGCTACGGATGTACTTAGAATTAAACGTTTAATTCTTGGTACAGATACCACCTTTACAAGTGCTACAAGAGGTAGTAGATTGTGGGAATTTGTTGATAGTGCTTATGTTTTTCCTGATACCACCAACCCTTTTCCATTTAAAGATAGTATCGTTGCTGGTGCAACATTAAATAGTAACAAAACTAATCAAACCTTTATAGGTGTTAGATTAGGCGATGTTAATTACGATTGGAATCCAGCTGTTGCAAGAGGTATTGCACCTACTCCAGTTGAGTTTATTTACACCATTGGTAAAACAGATAAAGCACAGAGTTTAATTTATGTTCCAGTAACTGTAAAAAACTTTAAGCAAATAATGGCAACACAATACACACTTCATTTTGATAATATGAAATATGAATTAGTGGATGTGAAAAATAACAGTCTACTTGACTTAATTTACAATGCCAATCAGACTAAGAAAACAGGCAACGTTAGCTTTATCTGGACTGATAATAATGCATCTGATAAAACTTTAATTGATGGTACTGAAATATTTACTTTAGTACTTAAAACAAAAGCATTTGATAACGATATAACATTAAGTTTAAATGATGAAATTACAGCCACAGAAGCAGTAGGTAAAGCTTTTAAATCAGTTAGTATTATCATCAATAAAAAAGAAGTTTTAAAAGACAACTTTAGTGTGTCTCCAAATCCTAATAATGGCAATATTAGACTTGAAGTTTCAAGTAAATCAGATAAAAAAATAAATGTAGTTTTATTAAATGTTCAAGGTAAAATGCTTTACACCAAAGCATTTGATGCAAAACAAGGATTAAATAATTTCAATCTTAACTTAAATAGTAATGGCAAATTAACTGCTGGTATTTATTTTGTTAAGATTAATGAAATGGAAGGAGAACAAGTTAAAAAAATTATAGTGGAGTAAATGCAACTACTCTACTACTACAAAGCCTCAACTTTTAGTTGAGGCTTTGTTTTTATCTGACAATTCACAGAATATATCTTCTTTTATTTTTAATGAAATCGACAATGTTTAATCACACATATTTCACATCTTCGCAGCTATGCAAAATGATGCTATAGAAATCTTTGGAGCAAGAGAACACAATCTTAAAAATATTGATATATCCATCCCTAAAAATAAACTTGTTGTTTTTACTGGAGTAAGTGGTAGTGGCAAAAGTTCATTGGCTTTTGATACTATTTACAATGAGGGACAGCGAAGATATATGGAAAGTTTTAGTGCTTATGCACGACAGTTTTTAGGCAATATGGAAAGACCAGATGTTGATAAAATAACAGGGCTTTCGCCTGTAATTTCAATTGAACA
>JAPLER010000394.1 GCA_026391115.1 Bacteroidota bacterium
TCGTTTTTTTGCCACAGAGTACAAAAAAGAGTTTGGTAAAGCTGTCGCTTCATCAATCTTTTTTGTACTTAAACCCAATACACAAAAAGTAATCCCTGCTTATTTGGTATCTGTTTTAAATCTGCCAAAAAATTTGTTGCACTTTCAGCAGTCTGGTGCTGGTAGTTCCATTCCTTCCATTCGCAAAAACGAGTTGGCAGATTTTGTAATAAACCTAATCCCTTTACAGCAACAACAAAAAATTGTAGCCTTGCAGGAACTATATTTAAAAGACTTATTACTAACCGAAAACCTCATCAAGCAAAAGCAACTATTGTTTCAATCAGTACTATCAAAAATCATTAATTAATTACTATGGCAGAAAATAAAATAACACAAAAAGAAATCAACAACATCGTTTGGAAAGCCTGTGATAGCCTACGTCCTGTTATGGGTAGTGGTCAGTATAAAGATTATGTATTGACGTTGTTGTTTGTAAAATATTTATCCGATGTATGGAAAGATAAAGTAGAACAATATCGTCTAAAATATCCTGATAATGAAGAAATGGTAAAACGCCAATTGCAAAGAGAACGTTTCATTTTACCCGAAGAAAGCAACTTTGATTTCCTTTACCAACAAAGAAACGAAGCCAATATTGGAGAAATAATCGACATTGGCTTAACAGCTTTGGAAGATGCCAACAGAGCCAAATTAGCAATGGTTTTTCGTAGCATTTCTTTTAATAGCGAAACTGTGTTTGGGCAAACCAAACAACGCAATGCAATACTCAAAAACTTATTGGTAGATTTTGCAGGTTTAGATTTACAACCATCACATTTAGAGGGCAACGATATTATTGGCGATAGCTACGAGTATTTAATATCATTGTTTGCAGGTGAAGCTGGCAAAAAAGCCGGAGAATTTTATACACCTGGGGAAGTAAGCACACTATTAGCAAAATTAGTTGATCCACAACCAAGCAATCGTATTTGCGACCCCACTTGTGGCTCTGGCTCTTTGCTTATAAAAGTGGCAAATGAAATAGATGGTAAAAACTATTCTTTATATGGACAAGAAAACAATGGTAGCACTTGGGCTTTGTGTCGTATGAATATGTTTTTGCACGAACAAGATAGTGCTACAATCGAGTGGGGCGATACTATCAACAACCCAAAGCTTTTAGAGAAAGACCAGTTAATGAAGTTCAATATAGTGGTTGCAAATCCGCCATTTTCGTTAGACAAGTGGGGTGCTGATACTGCTGTTGCCGACCAGTTCAATCGCTTCCATCGTGGCACACCACCTAAAAGCAAAGGGGATTATGCTTTCATAAGCCATATGATAGAAACCACTTACGAAGATGTAGGAAAAGTAGGTGTTATTGTGCCTCACGGTGTGTTGTTTCGTAGCAGTAGCGAAGGGCAAATTCGTAAAAAATTAATTGATGAAAATTTGTTAGAAGCCGTTATAGGATTACCTGCCAACTTGTTTTTTGGTACAGGTATTCCAGCAGCAATACTTATTTTCAACAGAGCCAAAGGCGATAATAAAGATGTATTGTTTATTGATGCAAGCAAATTGGGTGAAACGGTTCTAAGAGATAAAGACATTCAACACATTGTTACCACTTTCAAAGCCTTTAAAGCTGCGACACCTTTAGCAACAGAAAAAGGTGCAATAGTTGAAGATAAATATGCTTACCGAGCAACTATTAACGACATTATCGAAAACGACTACAACCTCAATATACCTCGTTATGTAGATACGTTTGTAGAAGAAGCCGAAGTAGATATTAAAGCCACACAAGCAACTATTGTTGAGTTGAAAAAACAATTAACCGAAGTGGAAACACAAATGGAAAATTATTTAAAAGAATTAAACCTCATTTAATTAAATCAAATTAATACAATGCAACAAACTATAAATAAAATAAGCCAGTTGGTAGCAGAGCTAAAAGCATTGCCAGCAATTACAAAAGAAAACCAACAAAAACTGGATAAAAAATTTCGGTTAGAGTTCAACTATAATAGCAACCATATCGAGGGCAATACACTCACTTATGGCGAAACAGCAATGCTGCTAATTTTCGATAAAACCGAAGGTATTCACGAACTAAGAGAGTTTGAAGAAATGAAAGCTCACGATGTGGCTTACAAACTAATTCAAGATTGGGCAAAAGATGCAGAACACCCACTTACAGAAGCATACATCAAACAACTTAACAAGCTAATTTTAGTTCGTCCATTTTGGAAAGAGGCAGAAACAAAAGAAGGGCATCCTACAAGAAGGGAAATAAAAGTTGGTGAGTACAAAGAATATCCAAACTCTGTAAGGCTACAAAGTGGAGAAATGTTTGAATACGCATCACCAATAGACACGCCAATTAAAATGGGCGAATTAATGCACTGGTTCAATACCGAAAGTGAAAAAAAAGAATTACACCCGGTAGTATTAGCAGCATTGCTGCACTACAAGTTTGTATTAATACATCCCTTCGATGATGGCAATGGTCGTATCTCTCGTTTATTAATGAACTATGTGTTGTTAAAAAACAACCTACCACCAGTAATCATTAAAACACACGATAAAAAAAATTATCTAAATGCCTTAAACCAAGCCGATACAGGCAATACAGATGCTTTTATTAAGTACATAGCTGAACAAGTTATTTGGAGCTTAGAAATACAAACAAAAGCTACCAAAGGCGAAAGCATTGAAGAGCTTGGCGATGTTGAAAAAGAAATACTGTTACTGCAAAAACAATTAAAACAACAATCAGAGGCAACGCAAAAAGCTACAATAGAGCTTATAATACAAGCATTCGAGCAAAATATTTTTCCGTTGATAAATACAATAGAAAAGAAATTAGAGCCATTGTTTGAACATTTTTTTGAAACAACTAAATACATAGAATACCAAGACGATAATTCTGGTAATTCAACAAATGTTCAGTTCCCAAAAGTAAGTTGGTCAGATTTTCAAGCAAACTGGTTACACAATGATTTTGAGGGGACTAATAAAATGGTTAGAAATTTTCGTTACAACTTCACTTTAAAAGGCTTAAAAAAATCTGTTCAAGCACAGTCATATTGGATAAGTCTTGAAGCAAGGTTTAACGAATACAATTTTTCAATTACCACTCAAAACGGCAGTAACAAAACAACTAATTACCCTTATGGTATTATGCAAGATGTGAGTGTACTTGAAACTACTGCTAATATTTTAGTAAAAGATGTAATTGAAGGCTTAAAAAGAGATACAAACAAATAGAAAATAGTTAGAAATATGTTTGGAATAGATTCAAAAAATAAAATAGATAAAATACTTGTAGAAATTGGTGTTGCCTTAGACTTGACAAAAGCACAATATGATGTAATTGAAAGCAGATATACTGCTGTTGGTAATCATTTGAAAAAAGACACTTCTCTCTTAAGGCCTTATAGCCCAACAATTATGCCTCAAGGTTCTTTTCTTTTAGGTACAATGGTAAAGCCAATTTTAGAAGATGATGAATTAGATGTAGATATTGTGTGCAGATTAAGTGGCAAAAAAGAAAGTTGGGCTCAAATTGATTTGAAGCAAGAAGTAAAAAAACAAATTGAGGCAGATGATACTTACAAGCAAATGCTGAATAAGGAAGAAGGTAAAAGATGTTGGAGAATTGATTATGCAGAAGATACCAAATTTCATATGGACATATTGCCTTCTATTGTTGGAGTTAATCACTATACTTTATTAGAAAAGACTTTTTCAAACCTTTCAAGCCAAGATGTAACCAGCTTAGCAATTCGTATTACGGATAATACTTTAAACAATTACAAGTGGGATAAGAATACCCAAAACTGGTTGCCGAGCAATCCTTTTGGCTATGCAGCTTGGTTTAATGAACGTAAAAAAACAACTACACAGAAGTTACGTTTGTTGAGTGAAAGTATAAAACCACTGCCAAAGTATCAAGCAGAAAAAATGCCTCTACAACGTGCCATACAAATATTGAAAAGGCACAGAGATATAATGTTTGGAGGCGATGATGATAAACCAATATCAATTATCATTACAACACTAGCTGCCAAGTCTTACAATGGAGAATTAAGTATTGTAGATACCCTAATAAATATCTTAGCCAATATGAAATCTCACATTAACTACGAATGGAGCAGTGTTCATAACAGGTCGATTGCAAAAATTGAAAATCCCATAAATACAGAAGAAAATTTTGCTGATAAA
>JAPLER010000098.1 GCA_026391115.1 Bacteroidota bacterium
AATACATTTTACTTGCATCACCAGAAATGTTAATTGTTGTTTTATCTGAAATTGTTTCTACGCTTTTATTGGATAAATCTCTTTTGCTAAAAGGTCTCCATTTTTGGCTGTAGCCTGAAATAGCTACTATAAAAAAAATTGATGCTAAAAATCTTTTTTTCATATAAAAATAAATTTAATTTCTTATGACTTTTCTAGAGTGCTTTTAATGAACTGTATCTTGCTTCTTTCAGCTTATCCATTTATATTGTTTAAACTCTCTTCTATTTCTAGAAGAAGTAAAAAGAAATAAAAATTGCTACAAATCCAATTGAAACATTAATAACAAATATTTTAAATTATAATAATGAAGCTGCTTTCACCAAATCTTCTGGTGTATCAATTTCTACACCCATATAATTTGTAACCACCATTTTTAATGAAACTCCATTTTCCAAATATCTTAAACACTCAACTTTTTCTACAGCTTCCAAAGGTGTTATTTGCCAATTGGTAAAATTAATTAATGCTTGTTTTTTAAACGCATAGACACCAATATGTTCATAATAAGTTGGTGCAATATTTTTATCTCTGTGATAAGGGATTGGGCTACGACTAAACATTAGCGAGTTCATATTTTTATCTACAGCCACTTTTACATAGTTGGGGTCAGCAATGCTTTTTTCATCAGTAAGTATTTGCATTAAGCTTGCAACTTGTACAGTATTATCATTAAAAACTTCAAGCAACTTTTCAAGAGGTTCACGTTTTACAAATGGTTCATCACCTTGTACATTTACAACAATATCAATATCTAAATCTGCAACAGCTTCTGCAATTCTATCACTTCCACTTTCGTGAGAACGCTTACTCATAATGGCTTTGCCACCATTATTTGTAATTTCATTATAAATAATTTCACTATCTGTTACCACAAAAACATCGTCAAACAAATTAGTAGCAACTGTGTTATCATACGTGTGTCGAATAACAGTTTTATTACCTAGCATTTGCATCAACTTTGCTGGAAAACGAGTAGCTGCATAGCGTGCAGGAATCATTGCAATTTTTTTCATATTTTTAATTTACCACATTGGCACAGAGAACACAGTGTTTAACTTTTTAAAAAATTAACAATAGCATCATCTGCTTCTTTGCAAGCTTGGTCTAAATTATCGTTAATAATTTCTATATTAAAATGATGTTTGAAAGAAATTTCATAAGCTGCTTTGTTTACACGAGCAGCAATACTTTCTTCTGTTTCGGTACCTCTTGTAAGTAATCTTTCTTTTAATGTATCAATACTTGGTGGTTCTATAAAAATAGATAATGTAGATTTTAAAAATTGTTGCTGCACGTGAATAGCACCTTTAACATCAATATCTAAAATGGGTGTTTTACCTTGGTTCCAAATTCGCTCTAATTCACTTTTTAAAGTGCCATAGTATTTACCTTCATATACCATTTCCCATTCTACAAATTCATTATTTTCAATTCTTTCTTGAAAATCTGTTGCACTAATAAAATAATAATCAACTCCATCTTTTTCAAAGCCACGTGGTTGGCGTGTTGCAGCAGAAATTGAAAAAGCTAGATTAGAATATTTGTTTAACAAATAATGTGTAATTGAGGTTTTGCCTGCACCAGATGGTGCAGTTATAATGATGATTTTATTAGTTTGCATTTGCGGTGCAAAATAAATGATTTGCTTATTCAAATGAATCAAAAACAATAACTACCTACCTCAATCATTTTACCAGCAATTCTTCTTCTGCTTTCTTTTGTATTAAATGGTTCTACTTTAGTAAAGCGTTTTAAACCAATGTGCATCATTCTTAGTTCATCTCCTTCTGCAAAACTATTTAGAGCATCTTTACCAGCTTTATTAATTCTGTCTGCTGCGTCGTAGATAAAAGTTTTCATAATATCATCACAAATAGCAGTTTGATCTGCTTTGTTGTTACTCATTTTTACTACTCGCAATAAAGCACTTTCGCAATGAAAAATTTCTATTGCCATATCTGCAATATTCATCAACACTTCTTGTTCTTTTTCTAGTTGCATCATTAGCTTTTGAACTGCAGCACCTGCTACCATTAATAACGCTTTTTTAAAGTTGATAATATACTTAAACTCTTTGCTGTATGGTGTTTCATCTTCATTGCCAAAATCAGGAATACTCATTAGTTCCTTCTGCACATTCATTGCAGGTGTCATTAAATCTAATTTTCCTTTCATAGCACGTTTCAAAACCATATCAACAGTAAGCAATCTGTTTATTTCATTTGTACCTTCAAAAATTCTGTTAATACGACTATCTCTATATGCTTTACTAATTAAATATTCATCGCTAAAACCATTGCCACCATGTATTTGCACACCTTCATCAACAACATAATCCAATGCTTCGCTACCAAACACTTTTAAAATAGCACATTCAATGGCATACTCTTCTGCAGCACCCAATAAAGCGTGGGCAAAGGTTTCGCCACTTTGTAGTAATTCTTTTTCTTTAATATCAATCCAATTACTTGTTCTATATAAAGCACTTTCTGCAACCCAAAGTTTAATAGCCATTTCTGCCAACTTGTGTTTTATAGCACCAAATTTTGCAATAGGCATTTTAAATTGCTCTCTATTATTGGCATATTGTGTAGTAATGCTTGCAGCTTTTTTTGCACCACCAATAACAGCAGCACAAAGTTTTAAACGACCAATATTTAAAATGTTAAAAGCAATGATGTGTCCTTTACCAATATCGCCTAAAACATTTTCTACTGGCACTTTGCAATCCTGAAAATATAATTGTACAGTTGATGAACCTTTGATGCCCATCTTATGTTCTTCTGGCCCTTGAGTAAAACCCTCAAACCCACGCTCTACAATGAAAGCGGTAAATTGTGTTCCATCAATTTTTGCAAATACAGTATAAACATCTGCAAAGCCACCATTGGTAATCCAACACTTTTGTCCATTTAATAAATAGTGTTTTCCATCTGCACTTAAAGTAGCTGTAGTTTTTGCACTTAATGCATCGCTGCCACTATTAGGTTCTGTTAAACCATAAGAACCTTTAAACTCGCCTGTAGCTAGTTTTGGAATGTATTTTTGTTTTTGTTCTTCTGTTCCAAAATATAAAATGGGTAAAGTACCAATGCCTGTGTGTGCAGCAATAGCAACACTAAAACTATGGCCAGCACCTAAACCTTCATTGACAATTGTTGCTGTGATAAAATCTTTTCCAAGTCCACCATAGCTTTCAGGCAATGAGGTTGAGAGTAAACCTTGTTCACCAGCTTTATCAATTAGGCGTTGCATTAAACCTTCCTCTTGCTTATCTATATTTTCTAAAACTGGATATACTTCATTCTCTAAAAACTGATGACACATATCCATCACCATTTTTTGTTCTTCGTTAAAATCTTCTGGTGTAAAAGTTTCTGTTGCAATGCTTTCTTTTATAAGCCATTCGCCGCCTTTTATTGAGTTTGACATAGTTGATTATTTAGTATTATTATTAATTAATTTCTGGTTTTCACTTTTGATTTATCCAGTTAAATTATCATACACTTTCTGCAACACATTTTTTACAGTTTCTATTTCATCTTTAGCAATACCAATAAGAGCTTCATCCATTGTTTCGTTAGCAACATCAATAGAAATTTCCTGTAACTTTTTTGCTTTTGCAGTAAGGTGAATATGATTTTTTCTTTTATCTATTTCGCTATTGTTTCTTTCTACCAAACCCATTTTTTCAAGGTTATGAATAAGCCTTGTAATGCTTGGTTTATCACGATAAGTTTTATCGCAAAGTTGTTGCTGTGTAAGTGCATTTTCTTTCCATAAATGGTATAAAATACTCCATTGTTCTATAGTAATTTCAATGCCAGCATTTCTAAAGTTTTTTTGTAAACGACGATTAATAGCATTTACAGCCATTGCATTAATTACACTATATAATTCGCCACGCTTGAATTGATTTTTTGCCATAATAGTTGTTTATGCAACTATTCAAAGATGAGAGAGATTTTTTAAATGGCAAAAATATTTTTTCTTTTACCAATGAGGCACAGAGTATATAGAGATTTTGGATTGAGTTAAGATCAAATTAAATAGTAAATCAAAATTGTAGTTCGCAAATTATTACAATTCCTTTCTCAATCTTGCTACAGGAATATTTAACTGCTCTCTATATTTGGCCACAGTTCTGCGAGCAATGTTGTAGCCTTTTTCGTTAAGCAAGTCTGTTAATACCTCATCAGCCAAAGGTTTTCGTTTATCTTCTGCTTCAATTAAATTACTTAATATTTTCTTTACTTCACGAGTACTTACTTCTTCACCACTATCTGTACTAAGGCTTTCGCTAAAAAAGAATTTTAACCTAAAAGTTCCAAATTCTGTTTGCACAAATTTGCTATTGGCAACACGACTAACAGTGCTAATGTCTAAACCAGTTTTCTCGGCAATATCTTTTAAAATCATTGGCTTTAATTCTGTTTCATCGCCACTAATAAAAAAATCGTATTGATGTTGCATAATAGCACCCATAGTATTTGTAAGTGTTTCTTGCCTTTGTTTAATCATATCAATAAACCACTTGGCACTATCTAATTTTTGTTTAATGAACATTACAGCTTCTTTCTGTCTTTTATCTGTTTTACTGCCACGTTCATATTCTTTCATCATATCCTTGTAACCCTCGCTTACTCTAAGGTCTGGTGCGTTACGAGAGTTTAAGGTTAATTCTAATTTTCCTAAATTATTTAAAATAAAAAAGTCAGGAATTACATAAGCTTCCTTAGCATTACTTTCTCCTGCATCGCCACCAGGTTTTGGATTTAACTTAACAATAGTTTGGTTAACTTCTTTGAGTTGTTCGTCTGTTAAGTTTAAATTTAGTTGTAGTTTATTGTAATGCTTTTTTATAAAATCATCAAAGTATTTATTGATGATGGTTATAGCCAACTGTACATCATCACCATCTTCTTTTTTCTTTTTTAAT
>JAPLER010000360.1 GCA_026391115.1 Bacteroidota bacterium
AAAATATGCTTCTGCAATTGATGATATTGAGATTACACACACTGCACACAATAGAACAGGCTTTGCAAGTGGTGCAGTTTTAGCAGCAACATTTATATCTAGTAGAAAAGGAATTTTTACTATGAAAGATGTTCTAGGACTATAGTTTAATAACTACCTTATTTCTCTCTATATATTGCCACTCAACATTTTTCATTAACCACTCAGCAAATAAGCTATAAATAGACTGTGTGTAAGTTTAATTTTACTATATAAGTGTTACAACTATTTTATGTTTTGTAACTCTTTGAAATAATTACCACAGAAGAAAATATGAAGAAACTGCTTACAATATTGTTAACAACAAGCTGCTTATTTGTGCTTGCACAAAACAAGTCTATACCACTAGAATTAAAAGCAACAAGAACAACTTCGCAAATTAAAATAGATGCAGATTTAAATGATGATGCTTGGAAAAGTGCATCCAAATTTACCAACTTTGTAGAGTGGAGGCCAAGCTTTGGAAAAATAGAGAATGATAAAAATAAGACAGAAATTTACTTGTTGTATAACGATGATGCATTTTATATTGGAGGTTATTGCCATGAGCCAAGTGTAGATAGTATTTCAAAAGAATTTATTGGAAGAGACCAAGTGGGCGTTAATGATTTTGTGGGTGTGATATTTGACACTTATAATGATAAGATAAATGGATTTGGATATTACGTAACACCACTTGGTGAGCAGTTTGATGCCAAGTATAGTAGCAATGGCGAAGATGGAAGTTGGAATAGTGTGTATGAAACACAATCTAAAATTGTAAAAGATGGATGGATTTTTGAGATGAAAATTCCTTATGCTGCAATACGGTTTGTTGCAAATCCTAATCAAACTTGGGGTGTAAACATCACAAGAAAGAGAGTCAAAAGTGGAAAACAGTTGTTTTGGAATCCTGTTAATCCAGCAATTGGAGGAAGCTTTCTAGCACAATTTGGCGTTCTTAAAGAAATCAACAATATCAAGCCTCCTGTGCGATTATCGTTTTCTCCATATTTATCTTTTAATGCCAATCATTACCCATACAATAACCCTAATCAAAAAAATTTAACTTCTAATATTAATGGTGGTATGGATGTTAAGTATGGCATTAACCAAGCTTTTACTTTAGATATGACTTTAGTGCCAGATTTTGGACAAGTACAGAGTGATAACCAAGTTCAAAATTTGGGGCCTTTTGAAATAAAATTTAACGAGAATAGAAGCTTTTTTACCGAGGGTACAGAGTTGTTTGGAAAAGGAAACTTATTTTACAGCAGAAGAATTGGTGGCTTTCCTATAAACTTTGGCAATTCTTATAACAGCCTTGGTGCAAATGATTCTATCATAAAAAATCCAATAGAAACTAAGCTAATCAATGCTACAAAAATAAGTGGACGAAATACAAAAGGTTTGGGCATAGGTGTGCTTAACGCATTAACTGCTACACAAAATGCAATTGTATTAGATAAAACCAAAGGTGAAACAAGAGAAGTTGAAACAAGTCCATTAACAAATTACAACATTTTTGTATTAGATCAAACATTAAAAAACAATTCAAGTATTTCATTAATAAATACTAATGTGTTGCGAAGTGGAAATACTTACGATGCTAATGTAACTGCTGGTTTATGGGATTTTTACGACAAAAAAAATAACTGGAATTTTAATGGTAAAGTAGCTATAAGTAATTTAATTGGTTACGAAAATGCAGGTAAAACTACAACCGGTTTAAACTATGCTGTAGGTTTTGGAAAAGTAGGAGGTAGGTTTAATTTTAATGTATGGCAAGAGTTGTGTAATGATAAGTATCAACAAAATGACTTGGGCTATTTTACAAATAATAATTTTTTTGATAATGGATTATGGATGGCTTATAAATGGCTGCAACCAAAACGTTGGTACAACCGTATTCAAGTAAATTATAATTTTTGGTATTCTATGCGAACAACACCATTAGATTATCAAAATTTAGGAATGAATATTAATGTAAATGCACAGTTAAAAAATTTATGGAATGTTGGCTTTAATATTTGGTATAATCCCAAGAGTAATGATTTTTATGAACCACGTGTACAAGGTTATGTTTTTAAACGACCAACTAATTGGGGTTTAGGTTTTTGGGCAAATACCAATGAAGCCAAGAAATATTTTACCAACTTTAGTTTTTATGCTGCAAACCGCCCTTCTATACAAGGATTTGGATTCGAAACTAATCTATTTAACCAATACAGATTTAATAATAATTTTACTGTTTCGTTAAGTAATTATGTTGATGTAACGAATAATGGTAAAGGCTTTGCTGATTATCAAGGCAATGAAATAATATTAGGACTGCGTAATAGAATTGTAGCAGAGAATATATTGAATGTAAAATACAATTTTACTAATAAAATGGGGCTATCTTTCAGGGCAAGACATTATTGGAGTAAAACACAACATAATGAATATTTTACGTTGTTAAAAGATGGAACCGAAATTCCTTACATCACAAATGAAGATATTGGCCATTATAATTTCAATGTATTTAATATAGATATGACTTACACTTGGCAATTTGCTTTAGGTAGTTTTATTAATATAAACTGGAAAGACGCTTCAAGTTTTCAAGAGCGACAATTGGGTTATTTTAATAACTTAAATAAAACATTATCATCTCCACAAAACAATAGTTTTAGTATTAAAATAATTTACTTTTTTGATTACTTAAATCTTAGAAAGAGAAGTTAAATAAAAAAGCCTCAACAAAATGTTGAGGCTTTTTTATTTCTAAAAAGAAAATCTGTGTCTTCCTTTATAATCAAATGGAATTGTAAGATTAATTACTTTTTGAATTCGTGCAGTACCTTTTACATTTACTTCTACATCTTTATTTAAAACCATACTTAAAGCATTTTTATAAATATTTTTCATATCTACTGCAACTCGTGATGGTAGTATAAACTCAGAACGTTTTTCAATTTTAAAAGATGTATCTAATGAATAATGCCCTAAAAAGTTGTTATTAATAAAAATATCACAGTTCACATTTTTTAGTGTTACGCCAAAACCATTTGGATTAAAATAAACCAACTCCATATACAAAGATGTTTGGTCAAATCCAAGTTTCTCAATTCGTATATTTCTTACATCTCTATAATCAAAACTTTGTGGTTTTTTGCAACCAGAAAAAGCAACTATTAATACTAAAGCTAAGCCAACTATTTTTTTCATAAAATTATTATAATAAACAAATCCAAAATCTTTTCATTTTTTAGCTATTTACAGCAGCTATACCAGGTAATACTTTTCCTTCAAAATATTCTAATAATGCACCACCTCCAGTACTTACATAACTTACTTTGTCTGTATATCCAAATTGATTAACAGCAGCAACACTATCGCCACCACCCACAAGGCTAAATGCTCCATTTGCAGTAGCTTCTACTACAGCAGTTGCAATAGCTTTTGTACCATGTTGAAACTTGCTCATTTCGAATACACCCATTGGACCATTCCATAAAATAGTTTTGCTTTTGTGCAACACATTTGTAAATTGTTCACAGGCATTTGTACCAATGTCCAAACCCATCCAACCATCAGGTATATTGTTACTTGGTGCAGTTGATGTATTTGAATCGTTACTAAAATTATCAGCAATCATACTATCGCTTGGTAAGTGAATGCAAACACCTTTAGCAGCAGCTTTTTTTAATAGCTCATTAGCTGTTTCAAGTCTATCATCTTCGCAAAGGCTTTTACCAATATTGCCACCTTGTGCTTTCATAAAAGTATAAGCCATACCGCCACCAATAATAATATCAGTTGCACGTTCCAATAAGTTTTCAATTATTAAAATCTTATCACTGACTTTGGCACCACCAATAATTGCAGTAAAAGGCTTTTCGTTTTGGTGCATTACTTTTTCAGCAGCTTTAACTTCTGCTTCCATCAACATTCCAAAAAATCTATTTTCTTTATTAAAAAATTGTGCAATAACTGCTGTGCTTGCGTGTGCACGATGTGCTGTACCAAATGCATCGTTTACCCAACAAGTACCCAATGTAGAGAGTTTTTTAGCAAACTCAATATCTCCAGCTTCTTCTTCCTTATAAAATCTTAAATTTTCAAGCAATAAAACTTCTCCTGCTTTTAGCATAGCTGCAGTTTGTTGTGCTTGTTCTCCAATACAATCATTTGCAAAAAACACATTTACTATATCGCCGTCTGTATTTAACAAGCTATGCAAATGATTAACAATATGTTTTAATGAATATTTATCTTCTGGACCAGTTTTGGGTCTTCCAAGATGACTCATTAAAATAACACTACCGCCATCTGCAATAATTTTTTTTATAGTTGGTAATGCTGCAACAATTCGTGTATCATCAGTAATAGCAAGTGTTTGCTTGTCTAATGGCACATTAAAATCTACACGAACTAGTACTTTTTTATTTGCAAAATTGTATTCAGAAAAAGAAGACATAATTTTTGTTTAATAGGTGAGGGGCAAATATAATGTTGTTGGCGATTTAGGATGAATTAGAAAAAATTAAACAGGTTGATTCGTTATAATTGGATTTTGTTTTAGAATATCTTTCAAAGTGGTAAACACAAATGGATAATAGTTGTTCAGGTCATTTGCTTTTTCAAAAAATAATTCAACACTAACAGCCCAAAACTCTTGTAAATTACTAAAAGCATAATCTGTATATAAATTATGTGGACATTTTTGTTGTTGTAAAACCGTCTCACCACGATACATTAATTCACTAAAATGTAATTCAAAACTTTCATTGTCTTTATCCACTAAAATTTCCTGAAAGTATAATGCATGTGCCATTTCATGCAAGCCAACATTGCTGCCGTCTTCATAATTACTAAATCCCTTTAACAATTGGTTCCAAGCAAGTGTAATGCAACTTCCTTGTACATTACCAGCTAAAACACGTAAGCTATTTTCTGCAAAATATTCTTCTTTGTGAATTTGTATGTATGGATAATGCGATAGCTCATAATCATCTAAGCCAAAACTTATTTGCACAGCAGCAGCACATATTAAAATTGGCATTTCTTTAAAAGGCTCGTGAGTGTGAATAATAAACTGTTTTGAGTTCATAAACTTTTGTAATCTATCAAAAAACTTAAATTGTAGATGTTTATCTAAGTTTCTATAGTAGGTGTAATATTTTTTTAAAATATCAACAACTTCTTTATTACTTAAACCTAAGCTATCTCCCTTGTAAACTAAATAATTGTTTTGAGAAGTTGGTTGATATTCTGTATAAGATTTATCATTATTATCATCATCTAAAATTTTAAATCCTAGCCATTTTTCAAGTTGCTCTTTTACGCTATCATAAAGCACAGCAACAACTTTTATTACAACATATGTACCTATAAAAACCAAAAACAATATTGGCAATATTCGCAAGAATGTTTTTTGATTTATTGAATGGGCTGAGTCATTAAATTTTTGAGCATCAATTTCAGCAAATTTTTCTGTAATATTTTTAAAAGAAGAATCAGCCATACTATCTAAAGAAGTAAATCTAGCATTAGAATCAAGTATGTAAGTAGTATCTGGCATAAAATGAATTTGCAATATTAGTTTCTGCTTGATTAGGTTTCAAAACTCATTTCAATATGTCAATTGTACACATTTATTTTTTTAAAACGATTGCACCACTATTTTTGCAAAACTAACAAACGTAAGTTAACTTATGTCTATGATACATACATTTCAAATTCCCACAGAAAAATTATTGCAATTAGGTATTGCAGAGTCAGTAAACATTCATTATCAGTTAGACCCAGAAGAACTTGTAAATCAAACACTAGAAAGAAATCAAGGTGTTTTAAATAATACAGGTGCTTTGTGTATTAATACTGGTGAATTTACTGGTAGAAGTCCAATGGATAAGTTTATAGTAAAAGATGCTATAACTGAAAATACAGTACATTGGAACAATTTTAATATACCAATTGATGAAAAATATTTTCTTCAATTACGTACCAAAGTTTTAAATTATTTAAGTAATAAAGATGAAATTTGGGTGCGTGATGCTTATGCTTGTGCAGACAGCACTTACAAGCTAAATATTAGAGTTATCAATGAACAACCTTCGAGTAATTTATTTGCTTACAATATGTTCCTTCGTCCAGAAGAAGAGCAACTTGAAGATTTTAAACCAGATTGGCAT
>JAPLER010000231.1:0-1784 GCA_026391115.1 Bacteroidota bacterium
AGTAACAAAATGTAATGCCTCGCTTTTTAGGGTTAAAAAACAAATAGTTTACCAAAGGTGTTTACATAATAAAAATCATAATAAATAGCGGCGATGTACTGAATGAAAAGTTAGTGATTGAATAATGATTGCATTTATTTTGGTATGAAATAAAGTGTTTATAACAACATTAGTTTACATTTACAAACTCTACTAAAATAACGATAATGCAAAATATTTATACTAATGAGGTGGCTAAGAATATGGAGGTCATTGGAATGTTGCAACAATTTGTTGGTGAAACTGTAGATAAAGACCTGCTAGACCCAGATGATTGCTGGCAACCAACAGATTTTTTACCAGATATGACACAAGAAGATGCGTTGGATGAAGTAAAAAAATTAAGAGAGAGAACTGCTTGTATTCCAGATAGTGTTATTTGCTCTTTAATAGGCAATATGATAACAGAAGAAGCTTTGCCAAGCTATCAAACCTATTTTAATTTAATGGTTAATGAAGATAGAGATTTGACAAGCACCAATGGTTGGGTGCGTTGGAGCAGGGCTTGGACAGCAGAAGAAAACAGACACGGAGATTTATTAAATAAATATTTATTCCTATCAGGTAGATGCGATATGACTGCTGTAGAACAAACTATTCACAGACTTATTTATAATGGTTTTGATGCAGGTGCAAATGGAGACCCATATCAAGCAATAGTATATACTTCTTTTCAAGAAAGAGCTACTAAAATTTCGCACGTTAATACTGGTAAACTTGCAGATAAAGCCGGTGACAATACATTATCGAGAATATGCAAGCAAATTGCTGGAGACGAAGCCAGACACGAAAAAGCGTATAAATCCTTTGTATCGAGAGTGTTTGAAATTGACCCCAATGGTGCTAATGGCTGATGGTAATAAAAACCCAAACATATTTGTTGATTTTTCTGCTATCACACAAAAGATTGGTGTTTATACCACTTGGGATTATGCCAATATTATTGAACATCTAGTGAAACTTTGGAAAATAGAACATCTTACAGGATTAAAAGATGGTGCTGCAAAAGCACAAGAGTATTTATGCAAACTTGCAGATAGGTACAAACGCATTGCAGATAGAATGAAAGTGCCTGATGAAATTAATTTGTCTTGGCTAAGTAATAGAAGAATGGCTTTATAAAAAATAACCCACGATTTTAATCGTGGGTTATTTTTTAAGATTCTTTGGTGAGTTTTCTAATCGCAACCCATTGTTTTAGCTGGTCTCTGGCATCAATTGCAGGATAACCCAATATTTTTTTACCATCATCAAAATTATTAATTACACCACTTATACATGCTCCACCACCAACAATAACCCCATCGCCAAGTGTTACAGAACCTGCCAATCCACTACTACCTGCCATTATACAGCAACGCCCCATTTTACTGTTATGACCAATTTGTACCAGGTTATCTATTTTGCACCCATCGCCCACAACAGTTGCACTAAACTTGCCCCTGTCTACACAAGTGCTGCTACCAATTTCTACACCATTGCCAATAATTACATTGCCAATATGTGTAATTTTCACTAAACCTTTTCCATCTGGGCTAGGTCTAAAACCAAAACCATCTGCACCAATAGTTACATTGGGATGAATGATGCAATAACTACCTATAACACATCTTTCTCTTACAACTGTGCCACTCCAAATAGTAGTACTGTTTCCAATAGTGGATTGGTCTAGTATTGTAGTATTGGGATATAGTGTTACATCATTACCAAGTACAACATTTTTCCCTACATAACAGCCAGCACCA
>JAPLER010000231.1:1841-12321 GCA_026391115.1 Bacteroidota bacterium
TTAAT
The DNA here is from genome assembly GCA_026391115.1 of Bacteroidota bacterium. Lineage (GTDB taxonomy): Bacteria > Bacteroidota > Bacteroidia > Chitinophagales > Chitinophagaceae > CAIVPM01. The sequence goes on from JAPLER010000231.1 coordinate 1,847, forward strand.
AACAGCTCGGTTTTCAGTAGCTGGAATATCAATATCTTCATTTACTACTACAGCACAAGCTTTTGAGGTTTCCCACTGCTTAACAAATTTTTTGCTGCCAATAAATGTTATTTGTGTATCATTAGCATATTCAATTTGCTCTGGACCAGTAATAAATGTTGTGGTACTGCCAAGTAAATTACCATTAATTTTTTCAGCAATTTCTTTAACGCTGTAATTTTTCATTTGCAAGTTGTTTTGATGCGACCAAAATAAGGCATATTGACTATTGTTTTGGAAATCGTAAATATTTAGTTACAAATTGATATATTAACTAATTAATATAAACCAAAGCAATTTATTGCAGGTATTATCCAATTAATTTGCAAACTTTTTAAATTTACTTGCATTCAATAAGAAATAGCAGGTGTAGTTAATTGGTTAAATAAATTAATTATGTTAGATTTGGTGGGATATATAGCGTCCATTTTTTTAGCTATTTCATTAGTAGTAAATGGTGCTTTTAAGTTTAGAACCATTAATATGCTAGGGCAAATTACCTTTATTATTTATGGTTTGCTCATCAATGCTTTTCCAATTATTATAGCCAACTCAGTTTTACTGTGTATTAATGTTTATCAGCTAGTGAAATTGATGAAATCGAACGAACAGTTTCAGTATATAGCTATACAGCAACACGACAAAATAGTAGAACAATTTTTGAAATTTTATGAAAAAGATATTAAGCTGTTTTTTCCAAAGTTTCAATATCAACCCATTTTGCAGCAACATATAAGTTTTGTGGTATTAAGAGATGCTAGTATTGCCAATATTTTTATTGCGACCATTGATAGTAGAGGCAATGCTACAGTGCAAATTAATTACACAGTACCACAATACAGAGATTATAAAGTAGGCAGATTTATTTTTGAACAAGAGAAAAAATATTTAACATCAAACAGTATTCAACAAGTAGTTTATACGGAAGTTGCCAATAAAAATCATATAGAGTTTTTGAAAGTGATGGGTTTTGAAGTAAGTACAATTGATGGAAAAACACATTGGTGCAAGAAAATTTAGATTTCCTTAACATTTACAATTCTATTTTTGAATAATGAAAAAATATGTTTTCATTTTAGTGTGTTTAGTTGCTTTGTCTTGTAAAGATGATGCAAAAAAAAACGACCATCAAAAAAGTGATTCTGCTGCAAAATTAGCGGCTATGCCACAGCCTTTGGTAGATTTAATCAATCAATCCAAAAAAGATAGTGATAATATTGATTTGCAATTAAAAATTGTAAATAGTCTAGATAGTATTGCATTGTATAAAGATGCTTTGCAGCAGATGGATAGAGTTATTAAAACAGATAGTCTTAATCAAACATATTGGTTAATGCGTGGTAGATTGAGTAATAAAGTAAAAGATACAGCTACTGCTTTAAAATGCTTTAGTTATGCTGCTAGAATTTATCCAACAGCTGAGAGTTTAATGGAATTGGCAGATGTATTATCACTTACAAAAAATCCAAAAGCATTGATTGTATGTGATGATATTATGAAAATGAATCCTGGTCATAATTATGATGATAAGGCTTATTTCTTTAAAGGAATGTATTACTCAAAATTGAATGATAAAAAAAATGCTATTCTTTTCTTTGATAAATGCATTGGACAGAATTATCATTTTGCTGATGCATATATTGAAAAAGGATACCTTTACTTTATTGATAAAAATTATGCAGCCGCTTTACAAATTTTTGTACAATTAACCAATGTAAACCCTGCCAATGCAGATGGTTATTATTGGCAAGCCAAATGTAAAGAGGCTTTGAATAAAAAGGATGAAGCCATTGCATTGTATAAAAAAGCTTTGGAATTTGATGCAAGTATCAAAGAGGCAAAAGAGGCAATTGCTAGGTTGACTGTTAGAAACTAACTGTTAACTAATAACTTTTAACTATTAACTAATATGAGTTTTTTTACACATTTTGGGGCTTTTATATTGATGCTAAAAAGTATGTTTACCAAACCAGAAAACTGGAAAATGTACTGGAAAGAATTAATGCATCAATGTGTTGAAATAGGTATTGGCAGCTTACCAATAGTCATTATCATTAGCTTGTTTTTAGGTGCAGTTACAACTGTGCAAACAGCTTATCAAATAGTAAGTCCGTTAGTGCCAGCAACAACCATTGCACAAATTGTTAGAGATAGTATGATTCTTGAACTAGCACCAACAGTGGTAAGCATTGTACTAGCTGGTGTAGTGGGAAGTAAAATAGCCAGCGAATTGGGTAATATGCGTGTTAGTGAGCAAATCGATGCACAAGAAATAATGGGTATCAATACAAAAAATTATCTTATTTTACCTAAAATTATTGCATCGTTAATCGTAGTGCCTTGCTTAATTGTATTATCAGCAGCTTTAGGTATTTGGGGTGGTAGAGAAGCTGCTGCTTTAACAGGTATTTTGGCAACAGATATTTTTGATACAGGACTTCGTTCCAATCTAAATTTATACAACTTAACTTTCTCTTTATACAAGGCCTATACATTTGCCTTTATCATCAGCAGTATTCCTGCTTATTATGGTTATTATGTAAAAGGTGGGGCTTTAGAAATTGGTCGTGCAAGCACAACAGCAGTTGTAGTAAGTTGCATTTTAATTTTGTTTGCCGATTATATATTGGCTGCAATTTTCTTATAAAAAATAGACAAAACTATCAACTAAAATGGCTTTAACACATATTGGCGATGCACTTAAATCGCTTTCAAATACAGGAAGACTAAAGAATGGGCTACGTACTGCTCAGCTAGATACAATTTGGGAGAAAATGATGGGTGCAACTATTGGCAGATATACAGATAAGATAGAAATTATTAATCAGACACTTTTTGTAACCACAGCAGTAGGTGCTTTAAAAAACGAACTACACTTTCAAAAAGAATTAATCATTCGCAGATTAAATGAAGAACTTGGCGAAACAGTAGTGACTAATTTGGTAATAAGATAAAACATCATTTGCAATTTTATTTCGTCGCTATTAGGTAAAAAATCTACACCTCTGCATTGTTAATAATAGTTAAAATTTCTCCTTTCAGTATTGTATTGATAGTATAGACTGTTCTTTTGCGTAAAATAAATTCAAATTTAAAATGCGTCATTCAAATATTTGGTGGGTTTTTGCAGTAGTAATGGTAGTGCTGGATTTTTATGTTTTTCAGGCTGTAAAAACTGTATCAATCAATACAAGTGAACGAACCAAAAACATTATATTTTATTCTTATTGGTCTGTATCAGCCGCTACATTATTGTGCTTTATTTTGTTTCCTCAAGTTCAAGCGTTTCAAACATCTAAGTTTTTTAGAAACTATGTTTTTGCCATTTTGTTTGGGTTATTAATAGCAAAAGTTATTGCTATCGTTTTCTTTTTAATAGATGATGGCAGGAGAGGTGTTTTATGGACTATAAAAAAAGCAATGCCAGGAAGTGGGTCTCAACTACGTATTGATGAGCAACAAATACCTCGTAGTGTATTTTTAAGTTGGTTGGGTTTAGGTGTAGGTAGTACTTTATTTGGAACTTTATTATATGGGTTTAGTAACAAATACAATTATCAGGTACAAAAAATACAACTGGCTTTCGATAATTTACCTGCTGCTTTTAAAGGGTTAAAAATTGTACATATTAGTGATATACATAGTGGCAGTTTTCAGGATACCAAAGCTGTTGCACACGGTGTAGATTTAATTATGCAACAACAAGCCGATTTAATTTTATTTACTGGCGATTTGGTAAATGATAGACACGATGAAATTCTTGAGTATATTCCAGTATTTAACAGACTAGCAGCACCAATGGGTGTTTACAGCACATTGGGCAATCATGATTATGGAGATTATGTAAAATGGGATACCCTAGAAGCCAAAACAACCAATCTTGAATTACTAAAAAAAGCACATAAAGATTTAGGCTGGAGACTGCTAATGAATGAACACGTAGTGCTTGAAAAAAACAACGATAAAATTGCATTACTAGGTATAGAAAACTGGGGAGCCAAAGGCAATTTTGCTAAATATGGAAAAATGGCAGATGCTCATAAAGACACTAATCATTATCCTTTTAAAATATTAATGAGCCACGACCCAAGTCATTGGGATGCAGAAGTAAAAAAACTATATACCGATGTTGACTTAACGCTTGCTGGTCACACACACGGAATGCAGTTTGGTGTAGATTTGCCTTTCTTTAAATTCAGCCCTGTGCAATGGATGTATAAACAATGGGCAGGCTTGTACGAAGATGGTAAACAAAAACTCTATGTTAATCGTGGGTTTGGATTTATTGGTTATCCAGGTAGAGTAGGTATTTTACCAGAAATTACAGTGATAGAGTTGGTATAAAAACAAGCAAAATAGTTCGGTAACCCCAAGGTTTTAATGTTTAAATTAGTATTGAAGTTTCTTACCTTTGAGAAGACAAACATTTAAGAGGTTAACTATTTTCTTCTTTGGTCAACGTTATAATTGATTTACCTCCTTGTGAAATCATCAAAATAGCATACCCCAAAAAAAACTACCAAGATTCCTTTTGACGGAGCAAAGAAGCCTACATCAGCCCTAGAGAAGATGCTTCCTTAGAGTGATTGAAGTTTTCCTTGGCAGCGTAAAATCTTAAATAAACCATTCATTTATTTACACGCATTTTTTCACTTCTATGTTCTAAAAACCAACAAAAAATAAATATTCCACAAAAACTTGTAGGATATAACAAAAATTTCTGACGAAAATTAATTAGTTTCTGAGTAGTATCTAAATGAGTATATTTTGTTTAAACAAAAACCCTCGAAGCATCTCGCTTCGAGGGTTTTTTATTTATGATCCAGTAAGGTAGGGGTTTATTCCACCACTACTTTTTGTGTTTGTTTACCTTGTTCTGTAATTACGCTTACTAAGTACATTCCTTTAGCAAAGCTTGATACATTAATTGTATTTGTACCGATACTTAATGGTTGTTGTTTTACAGTTTTACCATAAAGGTCTGTTACAACAATACTTCCACTGCCAACTAGTGTTTTAACAGTTAGATTAATAGTTGAATGTGCAGGGTTTGGATACAACGTTGCTACTATAGCATCTTTATCACCAATCACACTTGGTGTAACACCTTTATATGCACAAGTTATTACTGTATAACCACCTATTGTTCTGCTACTAGTACAAGTAGTTGAAGGATCCGTAATCGTATATGTAATACCTGCTGGTCCACCAAGATTTATATTTGATGTGCTTGCAACTCCATTTGGAAGAATACTCATTAATGATGGATTTGTTGCACCCCATACACCGCCTGCTGGAGTTCCTCTCAAGCTAAACGTACGGTTTCTGCAAATATTCAATCCACCACCACCACCTAAGAATGGATTCGGTGTGTTTGTTACAAAAGCAATACTTGGTGTAGCTGGCAATGCATTTACTGTTACATTTAAAGATGAAGATGCACTACAACCATAAGCATTAGTAATAGTGTATTTTACACTTGTAGTACCTGCACTTGTTGCTGTTGCAAAACCATTTGAACCATTGATATTAAATCTACCTAACGCACTAAACACACCGCCTGTTGATGTTGTAGCAAATGTGGTACTGTTACCTGTACAAATACTTGAAACGCCTGTTACAGCATTTGGTGTAGCTTGTTGTGCTACAGTTACTACTATTGTTGTACTTGTTGTGCAAGTTGTACCAGTGGTTTGTAATGTGTAAACAATATTTGCCGTACCATTTGAAACTGCTGTAACATTTGAGGTTGAAGTAGAGCTACCTCCATTGCCAACAGTTGCTAGAGAAGGATTCGAGCTACTCCAAATACCATTTGCTACAGATGGATATAAACTAATTTGACTACCTAAAGTACACATTGTAAAGGCTGTAGTATTACTACCATATTGTGAACCAATAGTTGCACTTGCAGGGCTTTGATTTACTGTCATTGTAATAGCATTACTTGTTGCTGTACCTGTAGTTTGACAAGGATTGTTTGCAGTTAAAACACAAGTAATTATATCGCCATTTGATAGTGTGTTAGCAGGGAAAGTAATACTTGAACCTGTAGCAACATTATTACCATTTTTCTTCCATTGATATACTGGAGACGTACCTGTGTTTGTACCAATTGCATTAAATATAACAGTACTGCCACTACATACAGTTGAAGTAGCTGTGCTAATTGAAACAGTTGGAGTAGTTGGCGTACAGTCATTACCAAATATTACATTGCCTATTACAGTTGCATTGATAATAGTATTTGAATTAGAACCACCACTTACAGTTTGAGATAACCAACTTGCATTGTATAAATATGCAAAAACAGATGATGAAGTTGCAGCACCATTGATATCGCCAGCTAAATAATTAAATGTTGCATTATAGTTGCTAAATACAACACCACTATTACTCATTGTCCAGTATCTGTTAATATAGTCGGTAGGGCTTACAACACTAGTACCATAATTTGCAACAGCTGTAATAGGAGCATTTATTGAAACTGCCACATATCCTGCAATTGTAACATTATTAAAACTCATAGTTACAGGTAAGTAGTTTGTTGCATTGCCAATTTCAAATGTTGCAGCAACACTAGCACCAGTAGCAACTAGTTTGCTCAATTTACCTACAACCCAACCATTGGTTTTTGAAACACTATTTGCTGTTAAAGTATTTGCACCCATTGTTACTATACCATTTGTTAAAACAGCACTGTTTACAGTAGTGTTTCCACTAAATGTAACGCCAGCAGTATTATCAATAGTTAATGTTAATGGACTTGCAGTAAAACCACTTACAGTTTTTGCAGTAGAACCTAGTAAAGCAACATTGTTGCCCACTAATGCACCAGTTGCATTAGCAAAGCTGCCTCCTGTTAAACTAATATTGCCATAAGCATTAATAGTACCAGTACCTGCATTTGTAGAAATAGTAGGATACAATTTACCACTACTTACAGTAATATCTCCATAAACATTTAGTACTTGATTATTACTTGTACCTGCTGTATTTCCATTAACATCATACTCTCCACCATTAACAGTTAAATTACCTAAAACAGTTAATGCTCTTGCAGTACCACCAGAACCATTATTAATTTGACCAGCACTTACAGTAAAGTTACCACCAATTGTATTACTAGCTTGTTGTACAATTGTAGTTACACCAACAGCATTAGCGTTCCATAATAAATTACCACCTATATAAGCAGGAATACGTGGAGAACCTTGTAAAACTTGTATTGAAGAGCCAGATTTATAGTTACCAACTCCAATAAAGTATGAGTTTGTAACAGCTGCATTTATTTTATAAACACCGCTATTGTTAATTACAAATCTTGCACTGTCAGCATTTAATACAGTTGCTGCAGAAGATGAAGAACTTAAAGTACCCCAAGCAGCAACACCTGTACTTTGGTTATCTAAAGTACCACTAACAGTTAATGTTTTACCACTAGCTACAGTAAATGCTACACCATTACTACCAGCCATTACCCAAGTATCGCCAGCATCAACAGTTAAGTTTTGAGAAATATTACAACCTTTATTAACTACAACGCTGCTACCACCACCTTGTGTAATACTACCATTGCTATTGTTTATAATTAAACTATCATAACTAAATGCAGGAATAGTTTGTGGAGATGTACCATTAAAGCTAATAATACTTCCACTATTTGCACTTGTATAAGTATTGGTTGTAAATTGACCAGCAATGCCTACTAAACTTGATGGGAAAGTTCTTAAACCAGAACCATTTAAAGTTAAGTTGGCATAGTTGGCAGCAGTAATTGTTTGATCAATACCGCTAGCACTATAACCTACTGTGCTACCATTACTAATTGTTCCAAAAGTTGGAGCATTAGCAACTTTTATTTCTAAACTAGCATCGTTTTCAAGATTTACTGTACCAGTAATGACTTGTGTTTGGTTGAACGCTCCACAATTAGAGTTAATACTTATTTTGCTATTATTACCACTTACTGTCCAAGCACCACTCATTGTAGCACCAGTATTATATACTCTAAATGTTTGTAAGGCATCTGTAAAGTTAGAAGGATGTGTACCAGAACCATCTGTGTTAATTCCCCAATTGTTCACATCAGTTACATCTGTACTAGCTACATTATAATAAGTTGTTGGTGTTTGAAAAGTAAATCCAGCAAGCGTTGCAGTTCCACTACCTGTTGTTACACTTACACTACCACTTGTACCAGTAGCTACTACAGCAGTAATTTGTGTGCCACTATTAACTATAAAACTAGTAGCAGGTGTGCCTCCAAAACTTACAGCAGTTACACCACTAAAGTTTGTTCCTGTAATTACAACACTTCCACCACTAATTTGTGCAGTTGGACTAAATGAACTAACTGTTGGAGCAGGAGGAGTTACACTACCTTTAAATTGTACGTTTCTCAACATTCCATATCTGCCAGCACTTGAACTACCACAAGCAAAATATATTCTTACAGTTAACGTTTGACCACTACTTAAAGTAATACCTCCACCAGAGCTTTGGTTAGTATTTGTTGTGAAAGGTAAATTGTATCTATTTGTTGGACCTCCTGTTTGATTAGCAAGTACCACAGGATTTGCAAAAGCACCAAAACCTGTACCAATTGCAGCTCCATTAAATAAACCACCGCTTGCTATATCAGTACTATCTGCAGTTGTAAATCCAGATTTTGAATATACAATTGCAAATTTTGTGTTAGAAGATGTATTATAGAATGCTGATTGTAAAATAATTGAATCTAATCTTAAAGTATAACCAGTTTGTCCACTTACAGTAAATTGAACGTAGTGATTTCTTGACAAATTACCACCAGTTCCGTTATTCGATGTAGCCCAGTTACCGTTAGATAGTGTAGAACTAGTTGCAATTGGTCCAAAGCCCATACCAAAAGTTGCACCATAAGCTGGCATTGTTGTAGAACCAGTAATAATGGTAGTATTATCCGAGGTTGCCAATTTATTAAAGGTTGGAGTACTTGAATTAACACCTACTGCACGAGTAGCACTATTATCATTATTATTGCTAGTCAATAACCATTCTTGTAATAACGATGCTGTATATGCAGGTACAGCACTTGTTGTTCCAGTTACAGCAACATTTACACTTGTACCGCTTGTTGTACTTAAAACCACGTTGCCACTATAAGAACCATTAGAACCAGCATTTAATCTTACATAAACCAAACTACTAGCAACAATGCCAGCACTTTGTGTGTAAGTAACACTGCTACTCCAACTACTATTATTTGTACTTACCTGAAAATTAGTTGGTGCAGTTACAGTAATATTATTAGTTAAATTAGATCCACTAATATTAAAGTTTTGCGAAGCAGATGGTGTCCCAATAGTTTGTACCAATGCTGATAAAGAAGTAACAGTACTTGTAATCGTAGGTTGGTTAGAAACAGTTAAAGTGTCAGTACTTGTATAAGTATTTCCATTGTATGTCATTTCTATGATATACTTATTAATACCAGTTTGTAAACTATTATCAGTAATAGAATAATTATAATTGGTAGATGTACCATTTGTAGTATTTATAGTAGAGTAAGCACCATTATTTACACTACGTTTTACAGTATAAGTCATTGCAATAGGCCAACACATGTTCCAACCTAAAGTAGAAGTAGAAATACTTGTTTGCGTTGCAGTAAAATTTGCAGTTGCCATAGGAAAATCTGCAGTAGAACACATAGAACTTACTGCACCACTACAAGGATCCCAAGAACCCAATACGTTTGATGTAGTATAGTTTGCAGCTTGTGTACTATTTAACATAGTTGCAAAACCTACACTACGGCTACCACCATTTGCACCTGTGCCTGTATTATTAAATTCGCCATAAGAAACATCAGCAGTAGTTGCTGCCCCAGCAGAATTACTACTCCAACCAGCAGCATTTATGACATCGCTTATACTTGTATTTAAATAAACAGCTTGAGGTTTATTTTGCCAAGGACGAGCTAAGTAATATAGACCTGTCATTGTACTTGCACCATTAATTTTACAACCATTAAACACAAAGCCCCAAGGACTACCAAAGCTTGTGCCTGCAGCTGTATTAGGTGCAGCAACAACACCACCACTTGCTCTATTTTTACAAAAAATGTAACAGTTTTCGAACCAGCTTGTGCTAGCACCAAAAATAAAATCAACAGTACCCTCTATATAGCAATTATTGAAATAAGATGATATACCTGAGTTTTTACAGTATAATACATCTTGAAATCCTAAAAATCTGCAATTTCTAAAACTTGCTTTATCACCACTAATGGCAACAGCTACAGCTTGACCAGCAGCTACACCACTATTGTTTTGAAAAGTAATATTGTTTGCAGTAAAACTTGCACCATTAACAAAAAATGCAGATGACCCAAATGTACCTAGTGCATTGCCATTACTTAATGTATTGGCATTGTCGTTAAAATAGATAAC
>JAPLER010000290.1 GCA_026391115.1 Bacteroidota bacterium
CTGCATCGTTGTATGGAATACCATTTAATGTAACATTAATTCTTGAAGCATCAGTTCCTCTTATTCGCATATAAGTATAGCCAATACCATTACCAGCATCGCTATTAACCAATAAAGATGGTGTTTGATTTAACAATACAGGAATATCATAGCCCTGATTGAGTTGAGCAATATCGCTTTTATTCAAATTAGTTTTTGCAAAAGGGCTTTTATCATTAGCCCTGAGGGAAGTTACTTCAAGTGTTTGTAAAATTTTTCTCAATTTCTCCAATTTAATAGTATCTACTTTTTTTTCATTACTATCTATAAACCCTCTTAAAATTGCATAAGGTGAATAGGAAATATGAGTTACAAGTAAATAATATTGTTTTTTCTTGAGCTTAAGAGAAAAAGTACCTTCGGTTGATGTAAAGGTTGAGTCGTCATAGCAAGCAACAGTGGCATTTGAAATTGGCAAGTTGGTTTCTGCATCCACAATTGCCCCTTTTAGTAAATACGTTTTTTTTTTTTTATAATTTACTATGGCTAGTAATGCAAATGCATAGATTAAAATTGTTTTTTTCATTTTTGTTTAGTTTAAAAATTTGATAAAAAATTAATTAACTAAACAGGAAACTTACGTGTAGGAAGTAAATAAAATTGTAGCTTACCTTCCCTTCGCAGGCATTATCCTGTTCAGGTTCTACGGGTATTTCTCAGCCAAATTTAATTAGCACCCCGAGGAATTGATTGCAAATATAGATTGCTGTTTTACATTACAAAATGAAATGAACGAAAACTTTATAAAGTTTCTACTGCAATCATACTTATTTCAACATTTACATTTTTGGGTAAACCCTTTACTGCAAAAGTTTCTCTTGCAGGATAATTATCTACAAAATATGATGCATAAATTTCATTTACCCTTGCAAATAAATCCATACTTGTAAGTAAAATGGTAGTTTTTACAACGTGTTCAAAACCTAAACCAGCTTCATTTAAAATAGCTTTCAGATTAAGCATTACCTGGTGTGCTTCTGCATAAATATTGCTTATTTCGAGCTCGCGTGTTGCAGGCACAATAGCTATTTGCCCACTGATGTATAACATTCCATTGGCTTTTACTGCTTGATTATAAGGACCAATTGGTGCAGGAGCATTAGTAGTATTTATTATTGTTTTAGACATAAATAATGTATTTAATTTTCAAATGTAGTAGATGAACAATTCACTAAATAAATTCTTAAAAAAATTATTCAGCAATATCATCATCCATAAAATCTCCAATATCTCTTCTTTGTTTTTTAGTGGGTCTTCCTATTTTACTAAGCCTTTTACCAGTATGAAAACTTGGAGCTAAGAAATTCAGATTATCCAAATCTTCCTGTGGTGTAATATCTGCATAATATTTAATAGCTTCGCTGTAAGCAACTCTTGTATGCAATAATCCTATAACTTGTATCACCCATTTTCTAGCTTCAGTTTTAATTTCATACTCCTCTCCTACATTTACACCTTTGGCAGGTTTTATGTTGTTGCCTGCACATTTTACTTTTCCTTTTTCACAGGCTTCGGCAGCAGCACTTCTTGTTTTAAAAATTCTAATGCTCCACAAATATTTATCAATCCTTAATTTTTCTTTATCTGTACTCATCCTTTATTTTTTGTAAAAATATTTTATCATTTGCAAATAACTGCAAGACTTATTAAGACTTTTTAAATTTAATTTACTTAACAAATAAGTAATCCACATTTTAATTCTAACAGTCGTTAGCTACACTACATTTGTTGCATAAAATAATCCCTTTTAATTCTATCAAAACAATGAACAAAAATCATTACGTAGCCATTATGGCTGGGGGAATAGGTAGCAGATTTTGGCCAATGAGCAGAACTGCATATCCTAAACAATTTTTAGACATTTTAAATAGTGGTAAAACACTTATACAGTGGACGTTTGAGCGTTATGCTAGTTTTATCCCAAAGGAAAATATTTTTGTAGTAACTAGTGATGAATACACTGATATTGTAGCAACACAATTGCCAGATATGCCAGTTGAAAATATTTTGGCAGAACCCAGCAAAAAAAATACTGCACCTTGTGTAGCCTATATTGCCTTTAAACTATTACAACAAAATCCAAATGCAAGTTTAGTGGTTGCACCAAGCGATCATATGATTTTGGACAGTGAAACATTTAAGTCTATTACACAAAAAGCGTTGGACTTTGTAGATAACAATGAATCATTTATTACGCTTGGTATAAAGCCAACTTATGCCAATACTGGTTATGGTTACATACAATACGATACTACTGCTATTGCAGAAGATATTTTTAAAGTAAAAACATTTACCGAAAAACCTAGTTTAGAAATTGCAAAATCGTTTATAGATAGTGGCGACTTTTTATGGAATGCAGGCATATTTGTATGGAAAGCAAAAGATGTGGTAAATGAATTTGCTGTACAACAAGCAGAAATGTTTGAATTGTTTGACAATGAAAAACAATATTTTAATACACCACAAGAGAAAGAAGCTATTGGCAGAATTTATCCTCAATGTACTAGCATTTCTATAGACTTTGCTATTATGGAAAAAGCAAAAAGTGTATGCGTTATTCCAAGCAGTTTTGGATGGAGTGATTTAGGAACGTGGAACAGTGCTTTTGATAATTTAGACAAAGATTATTTTGGCAACGCAGTAGCTAGCGATAGTACTATTGTTATTGATGCTACTAAATGTATGGTAAGTGCACCAAAAGGTAAAGTTGTTGTATTACAAGGTTTAGATGATTTTATTATTGTAGATACAAAAGATGCATTATTGATTTGTAAAAAAGAAAAAGAACAAGATATTAAGCAATATGTTGCAGAAGTAAAACGCAACAAAGGCGATAAATATTTGTAATGAAAAATACTCCACATTGGCAACTGCTACTATTACTTTATTTTGTAATTGTAGCAGTTCCTGTTTATACAGCACATATTTGGCTAAAGAAAAAATTGTTGCTCTATAGAAGCTTCAAAAACTTACTCATCTATTTTGTAGTGGTTATTTCTATTGCTTTTGCAATGAATTTTGCAACAATGTTTATTTACTTCAATTTTATTTTTAAGCAATAGAACTTAAAACTGTAGATATATAGGTTGTATATCTACTTTTAAAAAAGCATACAGAAAGATAAAAATAAAAAAGATAAACATATAGCCTAGCAACCCTTCTTGCTTAAGTTGAAACATTGATTTATCTATTACTTTCTTAGGTATAAACTGTATCAATAAACCCAATAGAATCATTAATATTACTAAATAATAATGTTGCCAAAAAGCCACAAAAGTATTGGCACCAAATTGCTTTTTTATTTGCGAAAAAATGATTTTGGCAGTAGCCATATCTTTTGCCTTAAAAAATATCCAGGCAATACACACAAATTGAAATGTAACAAACCACGCAAAGAAGTTGTATAATCTACTTTGTTTAAACTTGTGTAAAACTGCACTAGATTTTTGTACCCATAACTTATGAATTGCCAATGCACAGCCGTGCATTAAACCCCAAATAATAAAAGTAAAACTAGCACCGTGCCACAAGCCACCAATCAACATTGTAATAATTAAGTTCAGGTATTTTCTTACAACACCTTTTCTATTGCCACCAAGTGGTATGTATAAATAATCTTTAAGCCAAGAAGAAAGGGATATGTGCCAACGCTTCCAAAAGTCAGTAATATTGGTGCTGGTATAGGGCAAATTAAAATTATCTGGAATATCAAAACCCAGCCATTTTGCCAAGCCAATAGCAATATTGGTATAGCCACTAAAATCGCAATAGATAACCACTGCAAAACCATAAGCTGCAAACAAACATTCTAAACCCGTAAAACGTTGTGGCTCATCAAAAACATATGATACGAAATTGCTGTAAATAAAATCGGAGATAATTAGTTTTTTAAACAACCCAGATATAATCAAATAAAACCCTTTGGCAAAATCATCATTACTTACATAATATGGCTTAGATATTTGAGGCAAAAAATCTGATGCCCTTACAATGGGCCCCATCACCAATTTTGGAAAGAATGATAGAAACAACAAATAATCTGCAAAGCGGCTTGCTGGTAATATTTTTCTATGATAGACATCTACCATATAACTGATGCTTTCAAATGTATAAAACGAAATACCAACAAGTGTTACAACCTTTAATGGCTGTGTTTTTAAACCTACTATATCGTAATATGTATTGAGTAAAAAGTTAAAATATTTAAAATACACCAACAGACCAATATTAAAACAAAGCCCCACCCACAACAGTATTTTTTTACTTCGTTTACTAGGTACTTCGTAAATAAGGTTGCCAATAAAATAATCTGCCACAGCACTTGCCACTACCAATAAAACATATACTCCTGCTGATTTATAAAAGAAATACAAACTAAATAAACAAAACAACCAAGTGCGAACTTTATAGTTGTTTCTACAATAATAGTAGCAAGAAATAAATATGGCAAAGTAGAAAATAAAAAAGCCATTATTAAACAACAAAGGGTCGTTCTCGTTGTATAAAAATTGTTGTAATAATGCTTTAAAGTCAATCACTAAATGGGCAGTTTTTATTGATGTGCCAAATATAGTTTTGATTGATATTGCAGTAGCAAAGAGTTATTCACGAAAAATTATAGTGAATTTAATAACCTAACTATACTTAAACAATTTATCTTTTAATTTTAGAATAGGCTTTTCAAAATAATTAAAAGAAAAGTGTGCTAATACAATTGATAGCAAAGTATAAATAGGTAATTTAATTATCCAGGAATTATATTTTAAAGCAGCCAATTTACCCATTGCTGCAAAATTTATTTTATTCCATAATGGGTCAAAACAATACTCTGTTAAATATGCTCCCAAAGGAAAATGAAATATATAAACACCATAAATAATAAACAAAGAACATATAGGGCAAATAATGAATTGAAATGCACTATCGTTTGAAAGCAATAAGGTTAATATTAATATTACAAATACACTAATTTCAGTTATTTTGTTTTCTAAAAGTTTAATAGGCACTTTGTTTTGCTGTATTAAAAAAGCACCAACTGCACCCATTACTAAAGAATATGCTCTAGGAAATAACCCAGAGACATTATAAGGCTCAATTGATGGAAATATATGTAAGCTAAACTGTAAGCCACATATTATTAGGATGGCTATAAATAATATTTGCAATGCCATTTTATTGGCTCTAAATAACAACATTAATATAGGCCAGAATAAATAAAACTGTTCCTCTACACTTAAGCTCCAAAAATGAGAGGCACTGTTCGCTCGTATTTGGTATTTAACCCAAGCATAGTTATAAGTATAGGTTAAAAAATTGAAAATATATTGTTGCACAAACGGATGATGCAATAGATATAAAATAGCCACTACTGCATAATACAAAGGAAAAATACGCAATGTTCTACGCCCCAAAAACTTTTTATAAGCAGTGCCAAATGGCTCTTTGGTATTAATTAAAATTCCTGTAATTAAAAAACCACTAATAGTAAAAAACAAATCCACCCCATAAAAACCAGCTTCAAAATACCTGCCTATTGCTGTGGCAAAATGCTCTATTAATACAAAAAATACAGCAATAAACCTTAAGCCATCTATTTGTTTTATGTGTTTCATTTGGTAAAAATATGGTTACAAAAAAACCTACAAAATATATTTTTTTAGGTTTTTATAAATATACACTCTAATAAACTATTTATTGATGACCATTAATTTGGTATCTACCAATACCCCATTGGCATATAAACTATAAGTGTATGTACCACTTGGTAAGCTGCTTGTATTTAATGCTTTTCTAAACAGCGTCTATCTTTAG
>JAPLER010000155.1 GCA_026391115.1 Bacteroidota bacterium
TTTCTAATACAATGTATCATATTACTTGCTTTATAATACATATCGCCACTACCTTCTTTATTTACTCCATAAGGTCCAATAATGGGTTCGTCATTTCTTATATTTTTTCTTAAGCCATAGCAATAATCGTTGGCTGCTTCTTTGCCATAATAATATTCGGTAAACAATACTTCGCTGTAATTGGTAAAACCTTCATGAACCCACATATCAGCAATATCATTGGTCGTGATAGAGTTGGCAAACCATTCGTGCCCACTTTCATGAACAATAATAAAATCCCATTTTAGCCCCCAGCCACTGCCACTTAAATCTCTGCCTTTATATCCATTTTGAAAACCATTGCCATAAGCAATAGCACTTTGATGCTCCATACCCAAATAAGGTGCTTCCACCAATTTATAGCCATCTTCATAAAAAGGACAGCAAATGTGTCAGTAATGTTTACATAATTGCCAATGTATGGAACAATGCAGTAAGTGTTGATGGGATTTTTGACTTGCCAGGCATATTGAATTTCGCTTATATAACTCGAATCGTAAACATAGGTATTTAAACTGCCTGATATTTTACTACGTTTCCCATCTAGTACATCTAATTTGCTTGCCAATTTCCCATTACTTATCATACATTGGGTTGCTGGGACAGATATTGAAATAGATGCTCCATTATCAGCTTCATCTCCTTGATAATCCTTGCAGGGAAACCAACAACTTGCACCCAAACCTTGACAAGCAACACTTACAAATGGTCGATCCAATTTATCTTTTGCCCAAACCCATCAACCATCCCAAGGTGATTTTTGGGCTTCTTTTGGTTTGCCGTGAAAATAAATGTGCAACGTATATACAGAGTTAGACTTGGTTGTTTTTTCTCCAGGTATTTCTAATAAATAATTTTCTCCATTTTTTGTAAAATGAATTGGTGTTTTTATAAGTTTTTTTTGTTGTGTTCTTTTGTCAAATGGATTTCCAGTTATTAAAGTATCAGTAAGAACAATTAGGTCAATCATCATTGGTTCTTGCAAATCAATTTGCATTAATTTATTGCTTATCTCCATCTTGCCACTTGATACACTTCTAATTCTACGTCCATCTAAAGTTGCAGAATCTTTATAGCTAACTGAATCAATATCATAAACTTTAATTTGTCCATTTGCAATCATATCAACAAAATTAATTTTATCAATAGCATTATACTTTATATCTACGACGCCTTTAATTTCTTTCTTTTCAAAATCTGGTTTTATTCTTATATCATACCTTAATACATCCCACCAATCTCGGTTTTCATTATTGCTACCACGCAAAGTATCTGCTTGGGTAAAGGTATTTTTTGGTGTGTTTAGCTGGGCTTGCAGGCAACTGGCAATTAGTAAATAGCAAGTAGCAAGTAATATTTTTTTCATAAATAAATCTTTTTATCATTTTTCATTGCAGTTGGCTTAAGCCAACTGCAATGAAAGCAACTTTAATTTCCCGAAACCTGTTTTAGCCGCCAGAGAACCTTTCGGGTTTACCCGAAACTTGTTTTAGTCGTCAGGGAAGCTTTCGGGAATACCCGAAAGCTGTTTTAGTTGCCAGAGAACCATTCAGGAACTTCGAAAACCTTCTTTTTTGAACTTTTATAACATTCCGTAAAAGTAAAAACAATAGGCATTTGCAATTTAAAAATTTGATGAATACCCCTTTAATCAACATTAATATTCCCCTTTAAAGCTCAGTAGCTTACATTTGCCGCCATTATGAAATCTGGCTTTGTAAATATTTTTGGTAAACCCAATGCTGGCAAAAGCACTTTGCTCAACGCCTTGTTGGGAGAAAAACTGGCAATTGTATCGCCAAAAGTGCAAACTACAAGGCATCGCATTAAAGGCTTTTTAAGTAAAACCGGCGAGTATCAAATTGTGTTTAGCGATACCCCTGGTATTATAGAAAGTAAATATAAGCTGCACGAAAAAATGATGGCAGCCGTAAAAAATGCTTTAGAAGATGTGGATGTTGCATTGTTAATTGCCGATGTAAATGATGATTTTGATGAGTTGGATAAAATGTTTACAGCACTTAATTTAAAAGTACCTTCTTTATTAATTTTAAATAAAATTGATGAAGCACATAATGGTAGAATTGCAGATGCAGCAGCATTTTTTGAAGGCAAACCTTATGTAAAAAAGTTGATTAAAGTTTCTGCTTTACACAAACATCATTTGCCCAAATTATTAAATGCAATCATTGAACTATTACCAGAGGGTGTACCTTTTTATAGCGAAGATGATTTAAGCGATTTACCAACTAAGTTTTTTGTAAGTGAATTGATAAGAGAAAAGGTATATACACTTTTTCAAGATGAAATACCATACCACGTTGCTGTTTTGGTAAATGAGTATAAAGAAAAAGAAACTTTAGTAAAAATACAGGCAGACATTATTGTACAAAGAGATACACAAAAAGCTATTATTATTGGTAGTGGTGGGCAAATGATAAAAGAATTGGGTAGCCTTGCACGCAGAGACATTGAGAAGTTTATTGACCGTAAAGTATTTTTGGAGTTACTGGTAAAAGTAAAACCAAAATGGAGAGACAATGAAATGCAGTTGAAGGAATACGGGTATTAAATAATGTTGAATTATAAATGATGAATTTTGAATGTCAATACAAGGAGTATGATTTATACTTTTTGTTTTTGACTTTTAAATTTTAACTTAATTTAAAAAATGAGTTACACAGTAGCAATAGTAGGAAGACCCAATGTGGGCAAAAGCACATTCTTTAATAGAATGTTAGAACAACGTAAAGCCATAGTAGATGATGTAAGTGGCGTTACCAGAGATAGACAATATGGTGTTAGCGATTGGAATGGTAAAACTTTTAATGTAATAGATACAGGTGGTTTTGTACACGATAGTGTTGATGTTTTTGAGGTAGAAATTCGCAAGCAAGTTAAAATAGCTATAGAAGAAGCCGATAGCATTGTTTTTATGGTTGAAGTTGAAACTGGCATAACACCACTTGATGAAGCAATGGCAAATATGCTACGCCAAAGTAAAAAGCCCGTTTATCTTGCAGTAAATAAAGTTGATAACCATAAACGAGAAATGGAAGCTACAGAGTTCTATAGCTTAGGCTTTGATACTTTATATAATATCAGTAGTATTAGTGGCAGTGGTACAGGTGAATTGCTTGATGCCATTTGTAAAAACATAGAAACTCCAAAAGAAGATGATCTAGATAAAGTTGAGTTACCAAAATTTGCCATTATTGGTCAGCCCAATGTTGGTAAATCATCTTTATTGAATGCATTAATTGGACAAGAAAGAACTATAGTAAGTAACATAGCTGGCACAACAAGAGATACTATTCACACACATTATAATTTATATAATAAAGAGTTTGTTTTAATAGATACAGCAGGTATAAGAAAGAAAAATAAAGATAAAGATGACCTAGAGTTTTATTCTATAATACGTGCTATTAAAGCTATGGACGAAGCTGATGTGTGCTTATTAGTTATTGATGCCGAGAAAGGTATTTCTGCTCAAGACGTAAATATTTTTAGTTTAGCTGCACGTAAAGGCAAGGGTATTGTTGTATTGGTAAACAAATGGGATACAATGGAAAAAAGCACCAATACTGCAAGAGATTATGAAGCCGATTTAAAAAGAAAAATTGCACCGTTTAGTGATGTACCAGTTTTGTTTATAAGTGCCAAAGAAAAAACAAGAATATTTAAAGCCATAGAAATTGGTTTACAAGTTTTTGAAAGTAAAAACCGTAGAATACCTACCAGTAAACTAAATGAGGTAATGCTGAAAGCTGTAGAAAACTACCATGCACCAGTTGTTCGTGGTCATACTGTAAAAATAAAATTCATTACACAAATACCAACACACGTTACATCATTTGCGTTTTTTACCAACTTCCCCGATGATATTAAAATGCCTTACAGAAATTACTTAGAAAATCAGTTGCGTAGCCATTTTGATTTTAAGGGCGTACCTATAAGAATATTTTTTAGAAAGAAGTAAAAAAATTTGCTCATTTCAGAAACATTCCTATTTTCGCGTCCGAAATTTAAAATTTAAACAAAAATTACAATGAAAAAAGTATTAGGCTTATTAGCTATTACAGGTTTTGTTGCTTGTAGCAACGGTGAAACTAAAGAGGCTGGTGTTGACACTAACTCTCAATCTTACAAAGATTCAGTAGCAAAAGCAAACGCTCCTGCTGCTCCAGCTGTAGATTCTGCTGCTTTAAAAGCAAAAGCTGATTCAACTGCAAAAGCTGATTCAATTGCAAAAGCTGCAACTGCAACTCCAGCAAAAGCTGACGCTCCAAAAGCACACTAAGAAGAAACTAGATAATTGTATTCAATTATACCTTCTTGCAAGAAGAAATCCCTCTCTATTTTAGAGAGGGATTTTTATTTGAAATTATTTTAAAATATTTATAGAAAATATTTTGCAAATTAGTTTATGCTTCTATATTTGCAACCCATTCAAAAAGGGAGGTGAGGTGGATGAGTGGCTGAAATCACCAGTTTGCTAAACTGACGTACGGGTTAAACTGTACCGCGGGTTCGAATCCCGCCCTCACCGCAAAAAAAGCTCACAGCAATGTGGGCTTTTTTGTTTACTTGTTTCTTATAAGAAAATGTTGAGCTTAGATTCAATTTTGAATGGTGCCAATGCCACTTAGGTTAAGTAGAATAAGATTGGTTTGGACAATAAAAAAAGAAAATGAAATACGAAAAGGAAATATCGAGACGTAGGACTTTTGCAATTATATCTCACCCAGATGCTGGTAAAACAACGCTTACAGAGAAATTATTATTGTTTGGTGGAGCAATACAAACTGCAGGTGCTGTTAAAAGCAACAAGATTAAAAAGCACGCTACGAGTGATTTTATGGAGATTGAAAGACAAAGAGGAATTAGTGTTGCAACCAGTGTAATGACTTTTGAATATAGAGACAATTTGATTAATTTATTGGATACCCCCGGGCATAAAGATTTTGCAGAAGATACATATAGAACGCTTACCGCTGTTGATAGTGTAATACTTATGGTGTAGAAGATCAAACAAGAAGATTGATGGAAGTGTGTAGAATGCGTGATACGCCAGTAATTGTATTCATTAATAAAATGGATAGAGATGGTAAGAATAGGTTTGATCTATTAGAAGAAATTGAAAAGGAATTAAAACTGACATTACACCCAATGACCTGGCCTATAAATAGTGGCAAAGATTTTAAAGGGGTGTATGATATTCACAACAAAGGATTGGTATTGTTTAGTGCCAATACTAAGTCTGATGATAGCGAAGAAATAATCGTTTTAGGTGATGATAGTGATGCATTGTTAAGTGCAAAGATTGGAGAAAGAGATGCTGCTACTTTACGTGAAGATGTTGAATTAATAGAAGCTGTAAATGGCAGTTTAGATGTAGAAGATTACTTAGCAGGATTGGTTGCACCTGTATTCTTTGGTAGTGCAGTAAATAATTTTGGCGTTAGAGAAATGCTTGAAACATTTGTAAACATTGCCCCAAAGCCACGCAGCAGAGAAACTAGTTTAAGAAAAATTGATGTGCAAGAGGATAAATTTAGTGGATTTATTTTTAAAATTCACGCTAACCTTGACCCCAAACATAGAGATAGAATTGGCTTTATGAGAGTGTGTAGTGGCAGATTTGAACGCAATAAATATTACCATCACGTTCGTTTAGATAAAGATGTTCGTTTTAGCAATCCTTATTCTTTTTTGGCACGCAGTAAAGATGTTATTGAAGATGCTTATCCTGGCGATGTGGTTGGTTTATTTGACACAGGTAATTTTAAAATTGGTGATACCTTAACCGAAGGGGAAAATTTTTATTTTACAGGAATACCAACTTTTTCGCCAGAAATATTTAAAGAGTTGGTGAATAAAGACCCAATGAAAACAAAGCAATTGGAAAAAGGTGTACAGCAATTAACTGATGAAGGTGTTGCACAGTTATTTACCCAGTTTGGTGGCAATAAAAAAATTATTAGTTGTGTGGGTGTGGGTGAACTACAATTTGAAGTAATTCAATATCGTTTGTTGCAAGAATATGGTGCTGCTTGTGAATTCAGAACCTTACCTTTTTATAAAGCTTGTTGGTTAACTTGTGATGATGACAAAAAATTACAAGATTTTTTAAGATTTAAACAACAAAATAGTGCAGAAGATAAAGATGGCAACCCAGTTTATTTAGCACAAAGTGAATGGTTCTTAAATACAGAAATTAGTAATAACTTAGATATTAAATTTCATTTTACAAGTGAAGTGCAGAAATAGTGATTAACGATTAATAAAAATGCATTCATAAATCATAATTATTAAAAGATGGATATAAAAGATTTAGTAAAAAACAATTCAGCTCAATTAATTGAAAAAATATTAACAGATGTACTCGCAGAAAGTCATGTGGAAGTTAGGTTTGATTTCTTTGAACAAGACCAATGGGCTGTAATATCAATAAATCAATACGAAGAAGATAAGGAATTCTCAATAAGATTACACGATAACAATGTGTTTGATTTATTGGTAGGTTATTATGATGACGAAGATGAGTTTTTTGAAGTAGTACACTTGTTAACTGAAGAAGAAGTAGCTAGCATTCCTGCTGGATTAAGAAAAATAATGATGAAAGTAGTTGGAGATGAGCAAGGCTTACGAGTGCCCTCAAGTTTATTACTAGGCAAAAAATAAATTATAATTTAACGAATTCTCAACAATTAATTTCTAAAGCATTGTCTTCATCTCAACAACACATAAAAGACTACTATAATCAAACACAATTTGATTATAGTTTTATTTGGAACTGGAAGTTAAAAACTACGCCAGCATTGCATTTTGGCTACTACGATGAAAAAGCTACCAAGCACGAGCAAGCCATTTTTAGAGTGAATGAAGTATTGGCTGATTGGGCAAATGTAACAGAAGGTACAAAAGTTTTAGATGCAGGTTGTGGCTTAGGCAATACAAGTTTGTGGCTAGCACAACATAGAAAAGCAAAAGTTACAGGGATAACACTTGTACAAAAACAAGTTGATACTGCTTATGCTCTAGCTAAAAAACAAAATATTGTTGGTGCTGAATTTCAGGTGGCAGATTACTTAAAAACACCTTTTGAAGATAATAGTTTTGATGTTGTTTGGGCTTGTGAAGCATTATGCCACGCACCAGATAAATCTTTGTTTTACAAAGAAGCGTTCAGAATTTTAAAACCAGGTGGCAGAGTTGTTATTGCCGAAAATTTAAGACCTGCAAGACCAATGAGTGAAGCCAATGAAAAATTTTTACACGATATTTTTGATGCTTGGGCAATACCAGATTTAGATACATTAGAAGAACACCAACAACACTCTAGAAGTGCTGGTTTTACTAACTTTCAACATAAAGATGTAACAAAAAATGTATGGGTAAGTTATAAAAATTTGAAGAAGATTGTTAAACAATTAAAGCCATTAGCTACAGTTTTAAATACATTTAGATTAGTGCCTAAAGTTAGATACAACAACTATATTCAAAGTGGCAGACAAGCTGATGCTATTGAACAAGGGGTATTTACTTATGCTCATTTATTAGCAACTAAGCCCAGCTAAACTTCCACCTTTAGCAAATAGTTTATCAATTCTCTTTTCAACATCTATATTTTTTTCCAAAATAGGTGCGTGATGAGGTTTTATTCTTGCATCAATAATTAAACTTCCATTGCAACCCCAGTGTTTATTTTCAACAAATTCATCAACTCCATAAATATCATTTGCAGGATTGCAACGAGTGAATGTTACCCAGAGAAAATTATTCAAAGTAGCAGCAGTAAAACTTGCATCATCACAGAGAACTATAATAGCAAGTGGTGAATAGCTAGTAGCAAGTGAATTTGATTGTTGAAGTATGGAGTTTGATAATTGATGGCTTAACTCTTCTGCTATGTTTTGGCTTATCACTTTTGACTTTTGACTTTGAATTGCAATTACTCCTGGCATACACAATTGTGCATTCTCAAAACCTCTTAATTCTTTTAGTTCTTGTGGTACTTCTCTGCATAATTCTCTTAATTTATTACCATAAGCAGCAAATACAACCTTGCTTCCTGTGTTCAATCCATCTCCACTGTAATCTAAAGTATCAATTGTTGTTTTTGTATAAAAATGAACATCTCTCCTCAAATCAATTCTTTCTAAAACATACTAAAAATATGCTTGAATATTGTGTGTTGAAAGTTGATTGGTTTCATCAGCTGTTATGAATAAAAACTTGGCTAAGCTTAGCTGCCCAGTTCCTAAAATATGGTTGGCGATTGTGAGAATTTCAGCAGGTTGTTTTGTTTGAGCATAAGGTGTGTAACGCTCACTACCAATGGCAAGTAGCAATGGATGCACACCAGCAGCATCAACAGCATTTACTTCTTTTAATCCAGGAATTTCTTGTGGAATTGCATCGCCAGTAAGTTCATGAATAAGATTGCCAAAACTTGTATCTTCCTGTGGTGGACGGCCAACAACAGTAAAAGCCCAAATAGCATCTTTTTTTGCATATACTTTATGCACTTTCATTACAGGAAATTGGTGTTGTAAACTATAATATCCTAAGTGATCACCAAAAGGTCCTTCTGGTTTATTTTCATTTGGATAGACTTCGCCAGTAATTACAAAATCAGCATCGCTGCTAATGCAAAATCCATCATCATAAAAGTAACGAAACCTTCTGCCACCAATCACTCCTGCAAAAGTCATTTCACTAATTCCTTCTGGCAAGGGCATTACAGCAGAAAGTGAATGTGATGGTGGCCCACCAACAAAACAACTAACCTTCAAAGGAAACCCTTTTTTGTTTGCTTTAGTCTGGTGCACACCAATTCCACGATGCAATTGATAGTGCAAACCAATTTCTTTATTCAACTCATAATCGTTACCTGTTAATTGAATTCTATACATTCCCAAATTTGATTTCATAATTCCTGGGGCATCTATATCTTCTGTATAAACTTGGGGTAATGTAACAAATGCTCCTCCATCTTTTTGCCAATGTTGAATCAATGGTAAATCTGATATTTTTATTTCTTCGTATAAAATGGGTTTTCTAATAGGATTTTTTAGTGGTAAGGCTTTTAATGCTGCAAGCCCTGTTGTAAAATTATCAATAGGATGTTTAATTGCTTCAATTGGATTACCCTTTAACTCAATCAATTTTTGAACTTGTGTAAATGTTTTTTTGAAGATAAATTTACTTCTTTCTACAGTACCAAATATGTTAGATGCTGCTCTAAATTTTGAACCTTTAACATTCTCAAATAAAATAGCTGGGCCACCAGCTTCATAAACTCTTAAATAGATAGCAGCCATTTCTAAATAAGGGTCTACTTCTTCTTTAACACGAATAAGATGATTATTTTTTTCGAGGTCAAGCAAACATTGTTCAAGTGAAGAATAGTTCATTACGCAAAGAAAAACAGTTTAGAATTTACAGCAATGACATTATGTTTCGGGATTGGGATTTACTTTGAATAAGCAAACTATAATTGCTTGTATTTATTACTTATTTGAAATTCTAGTACAGAGTTTATGAAAAATATATCACCAAATTCAACTTTTTTATGCCGAATTTCTTCCAGCATTAATAATTCCAAACGAACAACGCATTACTAATTTTTCGTAACCTTGTTTAACAGTTGAATCAATATTGCCATCTTCCATTTCTCTAATTTTTATTAAAGCATATTGTTGAATACTGGTTAATGGCAGCACAATTCGTTCACGCATTTTGATAGACATTTGGTCAACAGAATAATTTTCCATCAATGTTTTCTTGTCTGATAATTTTAAGATATAAGTTTTGGTAAGTTCATATTCTTCAAAAATCATTGTCCAAATTTCGCCATATTGTGGATGTGTTTTTAAATAAGCAGTTAATGGAAAATAGCATTTCATCATTGCCATTTCACAGTTATCAAGTAATGTCCTAAAGAATAAAGATTGATTATAAATATCTTTTACTTCATTCCATTTACCTATTGCTTCAATGGCTTGTAATGCACTGCCAACACCATAATAGCCAGTAACGTTTTGTTTCAATTGGCTCCAAGCACCAACAAAAGGAATAGCTCTTAAATCGCCTAAAGTTAATGTGCTTCCAGCACCTCTTTTTGCAGGACGAGAGCCAATATTAGTTTCTGTATAAAATCTTAATGGACTTGCATGTTGCAAATATTCAACAAAGTATGGATGATTTTTTAATGTATTATAAGATTCCAAACTAATCTCTGAAAGTTGCATAATCATTGCTTCTTGCTCGTGTGTAAAGCTAGCTTGCTTGTTGTTGAACAAAGTACTTGTATGGTTAATTGAATTTCTTTATTTGATATTTTGTTTCCTAATGAAGCATAAAACTTATGTGTTTTGCCACCACCACGAGCAGGCGGACCTCCTCTCCCATCAAAAAAAACTATATCTATATTATATTGCTTGGATAAAGATGTAAGTTCTTCTTTGGCTTTATAAATGCTCCAGTTTGCCATTAAATAGCCACCATCTTTTGTGCCATCGCTAAAGCCTAGCATTACAGTTTGGGTGTTGCCTCGTTGTTGCAAATGTCTTTGATAGCAAGGGTTTTCATATAATACCTTCATCACATCAATTGCATTTTGCAAGTCGGTAATGGTCTCAAATAAAGGCACAACATCAACGCTAATATTATTTGTTTTCGCACATACTTATAATGTAGCGATTGCAACCCATTTCACCATTCAGTCTTTGAATGTTCTCAATGGCATAAAAAGAGAGTAATGTTTCTTCAGCAAAAGGTTCTTCAATAGTCTCAAGCAATACAGGTTTATCAATTGAAAATAGAAATTGTACTTTATCTGTTTCACTAAAACTATCATAATTACTTGGCAAAAAACAATACTGATTGTTTAAAGACTCAATCACTTTTGTGTGAATGGTGCTTTCTTGTCTAATGTCTAAACTGGCAAAGTGCAGTCCAAATGTTTCAACCTTATTTATTAAATCATCTACCAAATAAACAAACATACTATCGTGTTCATATATTAGCTGAAGTTTAATATTGGCAAGAGTTTTAAGCAACTCCTCTTTATTAAAATCTAAAGTGTATTCAGGAACATAAATATTTTTATACAACTTTTCTTCAAGCAATGAAAGAGCAACATCAATGTTCTTAAATGTTAATCTACGTTTCATTTTCACAACATCTAAATAATAACATTTAATAATGGCTGCACGCAAAGCATTGGCAACTTTAACAGTAATTTCTGCTGTTACAAAAGGGTTGCCATCTCTATCGCCACCTGGCCAAAAACCCATATTTAAAATACTATTATTTGTATTAAAACTATTGGGGTGAGATACCTTAAAATCACTAATGATATTGCCAGCAGCATAATAAAAAACATTCTCTAAATACCAAACTAAACTAATAGCTTCATCATAGGGACTTGGCTTTTGTTTATTGAAGAATGGTGTACGTCCAAGTTGCTGTAAGTAGCTGTATATGTGCTTTTCATTGTTTTTTGCAATCGACTTTGAAAGATCATTGATGATACCCAAAACATTATCAGGATAAAACTGAGTGGGGTGTGCAGTAAGCACCAATCTAACTTTAAAATCTTTCAACTTCTCATCAAGCTCGGCATCTTTTTTTTGCTCTTCAACAGCTAAGCTCAGTTGCTTTAAACTACCTGCTCCATCCATATCATTTAAGCCAGTAAAAGCAGCATCTTCTAATGCGTCAAATAATACAATTTGTCATGCCTGTTTTTTCAATTGTATGAAATGGAAGTGAGGTAAATAAGCTGTTGTAGAGT
Organism: Bacteroidota bacterium; assembly: GCA_026391115.1. Classification (GTDB taxonomy): domain Bacteria; phylum Bacteroidota; class Bacteroidia; order Chitinophagales; family Chitinophagaceae; genus CAIVPM01. The sequence goes on from JAPLER010000155.1 coordinate 11,846, forward strand.
TGGAACTTAATTCCAACAAGGTTATTAAATTGCTGCAAACTTTTTGTATTAGTCATAAAATCATTTTGGGTTTGTAATAAACAGCAAGAAGCAGTTAGGTTGTGAAGATAGCAAGTTTTATTTTTACTGAAAATATTCACTTTGTCAATATTTTTACAACTTAATAGACCTATTCCAAATTCCCATAGTTTTGCTATGTTGAGAAAAGCAACCACCATATTATTCTTAACTGCATATTTATTTGCTACAACAGAGTTTTGTCAATTATTCAAATTGCCTGCTTTAATAAATCACTATGTAGAACATAAACAAGAAAATAAAGATTTAAGTATTTGGCAGTTTTTATGTATTCATTATGCAAGTGGAGATGTTAAAGATGCTGACTATGATAAGGATATGAAGCTGCCTTTTAAAACACACGAAAACTGTTCAGTACAAATTTTGTGTATAGCTACTCCCTCATCACTTTCATTCAATATTAAACCTGTTTATATAGAAACGGTTTCAAACTTATTTATTCCTCAAGATTTAGAATTTTCTTCTCTAAGTTTATCTAATATTTGGCAGCCTCCAAAGTTTAGTTAATTATAACCATTTCAAGTTTTATTAACTTTTTTGTGCTTAAGATTTAGGCACATTTTAACTCATATATATTTTTTATGCTGAATAAAATTATTGGGTTTGCTATACGCAGCAAACTCATTATTGGGCTATTTATTATTGCCCTAATTGGTTATGGCACTTATCAAGCTACACAATTACCAATAGATGCTGTGCCAGATATTACCAACAATCAAGTACAAATAATTACTGTTGCTCCATCTTTTGGTGCAACAGATATTGAAAGACTAGTTACTTTTCCTATAGAGCAAGCCAATAGCAATATTGCAGGAACAAAAGAAATAAGAAGTTTTTCTAGATTTGGATTATCGCTTGTAACTATTGTTTTTGAAGATGCAACAGATATTTATCTTGCAAGACAACAAGTATCTGAACGATTACAAAAAGTACAAACCGAAATTCCTAAAGGGATAGGAGTTCCCGAACTTGGCCCTATTACAACAGGACTTGGAGAAATATATCAGTATGTTGTAAAACCTAAAAAAGGTTACGAAAAAAAATATGACGAAAGTGAGTTAAGAACCATACAAGACTGGATTGTTCGCAGACAATTACTAGGAGTAAAAGGTGTGGCAGAAGTAAGCAGTTTTGGAGGAAAACTTAAACAGTATTCTATAGAATTAATGCCAGAGAAATTGGCTTCTTACAATATTACTATCAACGATGTATTTAATGCAGTTGAAAATAATAATCAAAATACTGGCGGAGCTTACATTGAAAAAAATGCAAGCGTTTTATACATTAGAACAGAAGGATTAGTAAGTAATATTGATGATTTGAATAATATTGTTATTAAAACCCAAACATCTGGAAATCCTTTATTCATAAGAGATGTAGCCAATGTTACTACAGGATTTGCTACAAGATATGGTGCAATGTGTTATAATGATAATGGCGAAGTTGCAGGTGCAATTGTGATGATGTTAAAAGGAGCAAACAGCAGCCTAGTTATTAAAGATGTAAAAGAAAGAATTGAGCAAATCAAAAAGTCGCTGCCAGAAGGAGTGGAAATTGAACCTTTCTTAGATAGAACTAAAATGGTAAACAATGCAATTGGTACTGTTGAAAAAAATTTACTAGAAGGTGCGTTAATTGTGATGTTTGTTCTGGTCTTATTCTTGGGCAATTTTAGAGCTGGATTACTGGTAGCATCTGTAATTCCATTAGCAATGCTATTTGCAATAATTATGATGAATTGGTTTGGCGTAAGTGGAAACTTAATGAGCCTTGGTGCTTTAGATTTTGGACTTATAGTCGATGGTGCTGTTATTATTGTAGAAGCAGTAATGCACGGTTTACATCACAATAAAAAATTGGGCATTGATGCTAAAGCCACACAATTACAAATGGATGAAATGGTTTACACCTCTTCTAGTAAAATGATGAATAGTGCTGTATTTGGGCAAATAATTATTCTAGTTGTGTACTTGCCAATTTTTACTTTACAAGGTATAGAAGGAAAAATGTTTAAACCAATGGCACAAACTGTTGCTTTTGCTTTACTTGGTGCATTCATTCTTTCACTAACCTATATACCTATGATGAGTAGTGTTTTTTTAAGTAAAAAAATCAATCATCGTCCATCTTTATCTGATAAATTAATGACGCAAATTGAGAACTTTTACAGTAAAAGTTTGTCAAAGGTTCTACAGTTTCCAAGGCTTGTAATTGGCAGTGTACTTGGCTTATTTTTCGTTGCAATTATTATTCTTACTACTCTAGGTGGTGAATTTATACCTACACTTGAGGAAGGCGATTTTGCAGTAGATACAAGGGTTTTGAGTGGCAGTAGTTTATCTACAACTATTGAAAACACGCAAAAAGCAGCTCACATTTTGAAGACTAAATTTCCTGAGGTGGAGAAGGTTGTTACAAAAATTGGAAGTGGAGAAGTGCCAACAGACCCAATGCCAATGGATGCAGCAGATATGATGGTTATTTTAAAAGATAAACACGGGTGGACTAGTGCTTCAACATTTAATGAGTTGAGCGAAAAAATGAATACTGCTTTACAAGATATTCCAGGCTTAAGTGTGGGTTTTCAATTTCCTGTACAAATGCGTTTTAATGAGCTAATGACAGGAGCAAGACAAGATGTTGTTTGCAAAATATTTGGAGAAAACTTAGATAGTTTAGCATATTATGCAAGCCAATTAGGAAGCATTGTAAATACTGTTTCTGGTACAAAAAACTTATATGTAGAGCCAATTACAGGATTGCCTCAAATTGTAATTGCATACAATAGAAACACAATGGCTCAATATGGTGTAAACATTGCTGATGTTAACAGGATTATAAATACCGCTTTTGCTGGTCAAACTACAGGAATGATTTATGAAGGAGAGAAAAGATTTGATATTGTTGTGCGAATTGCAGCTCAATCAAAGCAAAACATAGAAGATGTAAGAAATTTATTGATACCAACGCCACAAGGCACACAAGTGCCATTATATCAATTTGCAAATATTGAAATCAAAGATGGTCCTAATCAAATTCAAAGGGAAGATGCCAAACGTAGAATTGTTATTGGATTTAATATTAGTGGCAGAGATGTTCAAAGTATAGTTAAAGAATTACAAGAAAAAGTTGAAAAGCAAGTTAAGTTCTCGGCTGGATATTATGTGAATTATGGTGGTGCATTTGAAAATTTGAATGCAGCCAAAGAACGTTTATCTATTGCAGTTCCTGTTTCACTTTTATTAATTTTTGTATTATTATATTTTGCTTTTAAATCTATGAAGCAAGGATTGCTTATCTACACTGCTATTCCATTATCTGCAATTGGAGGCATTTTATTTTTAGCATTACGTTCAATGCCCTTTAGCATTAGTGCAGGTGTAGGTTTTATTGCATTATTTGGCGTAGCAGTTTTAAATGGAATTGTTTTAGTGGCAGAGTTTAATAGAATTAAACACGATGGAGAAACCAATATTGCTAACATAGTTTTAAAAGGAACTAAGCTAAGATTAAGACCTGTGTTTATGACTGCTTTTGTAGCATCGCTTGGTTTTTTGCCTATGGCAATAAGCAATGGTGCAGGTGCAGAAGTACAAAGACCTTTGGCTACTGTAGTAATTGGAGGATTATTAATAGCAACATTTTTAACACTATATGTATTGCCCATCTTATATATTCTATTTGAAAATAAACCCAAAAAAATGAAGATTCAAATAAATGCAAAAACAGTAGTAGTTATACTAATAATATTATGTTCATATAGCAATCAACTTGTAGCACAAACACCAATTACTTTACAAGCAGCAATAGACTCATCTTTAAAAAATAACCAGACTATTAAAAACGAGAAGCTAAAAGCTACATATCAAAAAATGCTGGTATCAACCTTCCAAAATATAATGTCTACAAGCATTACAAGCGAGTTTGGGCAAATGAATAGTATTTATACAGACACTAAATTTAGCCTTTCGCAAACATTAAGTTTGCCAAAAGTTTATACTGCTCAAAAGCAATTATTGCAACAAGAAGCTAATAGTGCATTTTTAAATATTGCTGTAAAAGAAACAGAATTAAAGTTGCAAGTCGAGAAGATATTTTATCAAATTTTGTACTTGCAAGAAAAGCAAGAATTACTATTAAAAGTAGACACTTTATTCAATAATTTTTTGCAAAGAGCAGAACAACGTTTTAAAGCTGGTGAAACTAATTTGCTTGAAAAAATTACTGCACAAAATCAAGTAGCACAAGTCAAAATACAATTGACAGAAATAAATGGTGCTATACAAATTGCCTTATTACAATTTCAATTATTATTAAATACATCGAAACAATTTGTTCCAGCTGCAACTTTTTTTCAAAATTTTTTTATAAAAAATACAGATAGCATAAACCTTGAAAGTCATCCACTTACTCAAGCAACTTTACAAGAAAAACAAGTTCTAAAAGCAAATCTTGCAGTAGAGAAAAACAAACTATTGCCAGATTTTACATTAGGCATTAGCAATACAAGCATAAGAGGTGTTGGTGCAGATGAAAAAATATATTCAGGCAATTTTAGATTTAATGCTGCTCAAGTAGGTGTTGCAATTCCTATTTTTAATAAAGCCATAAAAAGTAAAATCGCGGCTACAGAATTTGCCAATAAAATTGCAGAAAGCAATTATGATATGGTTGTACAAAATTTAACCTTATCATATAATACTTATAAAATACAGCAAACGCAATATTTACAAACAGTAGAGTATCTAAAGTCAAATACTTTGCCTTTGGCTAAACAAACAATTGAAACTGCCAATAAACAATTTCAAAATGGAGTTATTAATTATTTAGAATGGGTACAATTGATACATCAGAACATTACCATTCAAAACGAATATATAGATGCCATTAAAAATTATAACGAGGCCAGTATTCAATTGCACTATTTCACTTCAAAATAAATTATCAATGAAAAAAATATTTATAATAATAGCACTGTCTATCATTTTTGCTTCTTGCAAAAACAAGATTAAACCTAATGAAACAAATAGTACAAAAGAAACAAATATCATTACATTAACACCAGCACAATTTAAAAATGCAGGTATAGAAACTGGTCAATTGCAACAAAAATCTTTATCAACTATTTTAAAAGTAAATGGCAAAATAGATGTTCCTCCTCAAAATATGGTTTCAATAAGTGTTCCTTTGGGTGGCTATTTAAAAACAACAAAACTATTACCAGGAATGCACGTAAGTAAAGGAGAAGTAATTGGAGTTGTAGAAGATCAACTTTATATACAACTACAACAAGATTATTTAACTGCAAAAGCAAAGCTACAATATGCACAACAAGATTATGAAAGACAAAAAGAACTAAACACAACCAAAGCTAATAGCGACAGGGTTTTTCAGCAAGCTACAGTCGAATTAAAGTCTCTAGAAATTGTAATAAGTGCATTGTCTGAAAAATTAAAACTAGTTGGTTTAAATGTTGCATCAATTAGCACTTCTAATATTTCAAGAAGCATTAATATTTATGCTCCTATAAATGGCTTTGTAACTAAAGTAAATGTAAATATTGGCAAGTATGTATCTCCAACAGATGTGCTGTTTGAACTAGTAAATCCATCTGATATTCATTTGGCTTTAAAAATTTATGAAAAAGATTTAGATAAACTTTTTATTGGACAAAAACTAGTAGCATTTACCAATAACAATACTGCAAAAAAACATACTTGTGAAATTTTATTAATTGGTAAAGATTTAACAACAGAACGCAGTACAGATGTGCATTGCCACTTTGAAGATTATGACAAAACACTTATACCTGGAACTTATATGAATGCAGAAATTGAAGTAAAAAGTAATAACACTTTAGCATTAAATGAAGATGCCATTGTAAGGTTCGAAGCAAAGCAATACATTTTCTTAAGCAATAAAGAAAATAGCTTTGAAATGACTGAAGTTGAAACTGGCACTACAGAAAATGGATTTACAGAAATAAAAAATGCAAATAACTTTATAAATAAAAATATTGTTACTAAGGGTGCATATAATTTATTAATGAGTTTTAAAAATAAGAGTGAAGAATAATTAAAGGATATATTTACTTAAATACAAAGTGTAATGAATATTGAAAGTCAACTGCAACAAGAATTTCCCAACTTTCAAAAGGAATTAATTTTAGATATAATTAAACACGCTGTCATTAAAGAATATACTGTTGGCAGCGTGTTAATGCGTACAGGTCAATATATAAAATCTACAATTCTAGTAACAAAAGGTAAAATAAAAATATATAGAGAAGATGATGACGGTAACGAATTTTTTATGTATTATTTAATGCCTGGCCAAGCCTGTGCAATTTCTATGATTTGTGCAATTAAGCAAGAGACTAGTCAAATAATGGCAAAGGTTGTAGAAGATGCTGAAGTTGTTATGATTCCATTACAACAAATGGAATCATTTATGTCTCAACATAAAAGCTGGTATGCATTTGTAGTAGAAACATATAGAAATAGATTTGAAGAATTGTTGCTAGTAGTTGACCAAATTGCTTTTAGAAGTATGGATGAAAGACTTGAATTTTATTTAAAAAGAAATGCAACTACAAATAATACTACACTAATTAATACATCGCATCAAGAAATTGCTACAGACCTTAGTTCGTCAAGAGAAGTGATATCAAGATTGCTTAAAAAAATGGAACAACGTGGGTTAGTAAAGCTACATCGCAACTCTATTGAGTTATTACATTAGTGTGATAAAAGTTACATTAATCAATAAAAATAAAACCACATTTGCATATTATGGAAATAATGGGTTATATATTAGCTATAGTTGTTGGCATTACATTAGGCTTAATTGGTGGTGGTGGCTCTATACTTACTGTGCCAATATTGGTGTATATATTTTCTATTAAACCAGAGTTGGCTACAACTTATTCTTTATTTATTGTTGGTATATCTTCATTAATAGGCTCTATAAAACATTACAAACTTGGTAACTTAAAAGTCAATGCTGCTGTGGGTTTTGGCATTCCAGCATTGGTTTCTTTATTAACTATTCGCAAGCTGGTTTTACCACAAATACCACAAGAATTATTTACTATCAATAACTTTATTGTTACTAAAGATTTGTTGTTGATGATAGTGTTTGCAGTGCTAATGATTGCAGCATCAACATCAATGATTAAAAAAAGCAAAGTGAATAATGCAGCAAAGCTGCCAAATAAATTTTCATTAGCTATCATAGGTTTATTGGTTGGCACAGTTACAGGTTTTTTAGGTGCAGGTGGTGGGTTTTTAATTATTCCAGCTTTAGTATTTTTTGCTTCTCTAGAAATGAAACAAGCTGTTGGCACATCATTAATTATTATTGCTACAAATGCTTTAATAGGCTTTGGTGGCGATATGTTGAATAACGTAGTAGTTGATTTTAAACTACTTTTTATTTTCTCTGCACTTTCAATTGTTGGTATTTTTATAGGCACAAATCTTTCAAAAAAAATTGATGGCAATAAACTTAAACCAGCATTTGGTTGGTTTGTTTTAGTTATGGGTATCTATATAATTATTAAAGAAGTATTTTTTAAACTTATGCACAAAATAGAAATGAATTTTGGGCAAAAATTTCTATTAGTAAAAAATTGACAGATAAATTTACTATTGCTACAGAGTTGCATTTTAGGCAACAAGCAAATTATAAAAACAATAGTAAAAATATTTTTGAAGAACCTAATGTTAGAGCTGTTAAGCTATGGCTCAATTATCAGCTCAAAAACAATTTTGCTATTACAGTAAATCCGATTACATATTTTATTACAGATGAAATTGAAAACGCAAAAGGATTGCTAATTGACAATGATGAATTAAGGCTTGCTATTGGCGTTACAAAAGATTTTAAAATAAACAAATGCAAGCAAAAAAACAGACTGCTTTTTGAAACAAGGTTTATTAATTACGATGCTAATAATAATTCAACACAAAGAAGATACAGGTTATTTAATAGCGTAGCATTTCCTATAAAAAAGATTAATTCAAAATGCAATTTATACTATCAACTTGCAAATGAATTTTTTATTAAAACACAACAATCTACAACATCTTTTGACCAAAATAGACTACAAAATTTATTACAACTACAACTGCCAAAAATAGATTTTAATATTGGCTACCAATACACTGTTCAAGGGGTTAATGATGTATTGATTAATAAAAATCAATTTCTCTTTTCAACAAATTTTAATTTATAATTTGCTATGTGATATATATCACATTTTTTCTGCTCACCTACTTTCAACTTTGCATTATAAAAATTAAACACAATGAAAGTAGAACAAATTTATACTGGCTGTTTAGCACAAGGTGCTTACTACATTACATCAAATGGTGAAGCTGCTATTATTGACCCATTAAGAGAAATTCAACCTTATTTAGATAGAGCTGAAAAAGATGGTGTAAAAATTAAATACATTTTTGAAACACATTTTCATGCTGATTTTGTAAGTGGTCACGTTGATTTGGCAAAAGCTACTGGTGCTAAAATTGTTTATGGTTCAAATGCTACTTGTGGGTTTGATTGTATTTCTGCAACAGATGGACAGATTTTTGAATTAGGCGATATTGCATTTAAAGTATTACACACACCTGGACACACAATGGAAAGCAGTTGTTTTTTATTAATTGATGCAGATGGTAAAGACAATGCTTTGTTTAGTGGAGATACTTTATTTATTGGCGATGTTGGCCGACCAGACCTTGCACAAAAAGCTGCACACTTAACACAAGAACAATTGGCTGCATTACTATTTCATTCTTTAAGAGATAAAGTAATGACACTTGCCGATGATGTAATTGTTTATCCTGCACACGGTGCTGGTAGTGCTTGTGGTAAAAATATGAGCAAAGAAACAGTATCAACTATTGGCAATCAAAAGCAACATAATTATGCTTTAAGAGCAGATATGACAGAAGCTGAATTTGTTAAAGAAGTTACAGATGGTTTATTGCCACCTCCAGGTTATTTTCCTTTAAATGTAGCTATGAATAAAAATGGATATGATAACATTAACGACGTAATGAGTAGAGGATTACAAGCTTTATCTGCAAATGAATTTGAAGCTGCTGCTAACGAAGTTGACGCTTTAATTCTTGATACTAGAAATGCACAAACATTCTCTCAAGGATTTATTCCAAACAGCATAAACATTGGGCTTGATGGACAATTTGCTCCTTGGGTTGGTGTTTTAATTCCTGATGTTAAACAAACTATTTTACTAATTACAGATGAAGGCAAAGAAGAAGAAAGTGTAATAAGATTAGCACGTGTTGGTTACGATAATGTTATTGGATATTTAAAAGGTGGTTTTGCTGCTTGGCAAAATGCAAATAAAGATATTGATACTATTACAAGAATTGATGCAAGCACTTTTGCAACTAAGTTTAAACAAGAAAAACCAATTGTAATTGATGTAAGAAAAGCAAGTGAATTTGCTGCTGAACACGTAGATGGTGCTACAAATATTTGTTTAGATTATATGAACGATAATTTGGCACAATTCCCAAAAGACAAGTCTTTTGTTATACATTGTGCTGGTGGTTATAGAAGTATGATTGCTGCATCAATTTTAAAAGCAAGAGGTTGGGATAACTTTATTGAAGTTGCTGGTGGCTTTGCAGCTATTAGTAAAACAGATGTACCGAAAACGAACTTCGTGTGTCCATCAACTTTAAAAAACTAAGATGTATTTTATTAAACAAAACTATTTAACAATAGTAGGTGTAGTTATAGGTGCAATTGCTGGATTTCTTTATTGGCAACAAGTTGGTTGTGCATCTGGTACTTGTGCAATTACATCAAAGCCATTAAATTCAACATTATATGGAGCATTAATGGGTGGCTTACTCTTTAACTTATTTAAAACAAAAAATAATATGTTCAACTTTTTAAAAAAAGCATTAGGAATCAATACAACAGATAATAACTATCATCAATTAGTAAATGCTGGTGCTATTATTTTAGATGTAAGAAGTGCAGGTGAATTTGCATCAGGTCATATTAATGGAGCAATCAATATTTCGGTAGATACATTAAAAAATAATTTATCAAAACTTAAAAATAAAAACCAAACTATTATTACTTGCTGTGCAAGTGGAATGCGTAGCAACGTAGCAAAATCTATATTGCAAGCAAGTGGCTACACACAAGTTTATAATGGTGGAAGTTGGAGCAATTTAAATTCAAAAATTAATCAAAATTAAATTTTATATTATGAAAAAAAATATGGGAGGCTTTGATAAAGCCATAAGACTTGTAGTTGCAGCAGTAGTTGCCATACTATATTTTACACACACTATTTCTGGCACAATGGCAATAGTGTTGGGCATTGTAGCAATTATTTTTGCTTTAACCAGCTTAATTAATTTTTGCCCATTATATGTCCCATTGGGCATTAACACTTGCAAAAAAGAAAATAAATAATATGAACACACAACATCATTATCAAGTAAAAGTAAATTGGGTAAGCGATAGAAAAGGAATCGTTTCATCAGAAGTTTTACCTACCACAATTGAAGTTGCTACACCACCAGATTTTCCAAAAGGAATGGCAGGCATTTGGAGTCCTGAACATTTTTTAGTAGCTGCAGCTAATAGTTGTTTAATGACAACATTTTTAGCTATTGCCGAAAATTCAAAATTAGAATTTCAATCTTTTGAATGCAATGCAGTAGGTGTTTTAGACAAAGTAGATGGCAAGTTAATGGTTGCAGAAATTATATTACATCCAACAGTTGTAGTAGCAGATGAACCAACTGCAGAAAGAGCTTTACGCATTATTGAAAAAAGCGAAGCAGCTTGTTTAATTTCTAATTCACTTAAATCTAAAATGGTATTACAATCAAAAGTTGTAGTTAAACACTAACATATATTTATTGAACTATTATGAAACATAAGTTGTTAAACTTTGGAGTAATTGTTACATCACTAATAGGCTTTTTAGAATGGGGTAAAGGCAATAGCTTATTCTTATTTGAAGCTGAGAAAGATATTGCAACCAAATTGGTTACTAATCCAACTTCAGTTTTGCATCCTTTTGTTTTAATGCCTTTACTAGGGCAAATATTATTAGCAATAACGTTATTTCAAAAACAACCTAATAAATATTTAACTTACACTGGTATTTCTTTATTAGCTGTATTGCTTTTATTAATGTTTGTAATTGGTATTATTAGCTTTAACTATAAAATTCTCTTATCCACTTTACCATTTATTATAGCAAGTATTATTACAATTATTTATATCAAAAAGAAATAATAATTGCTATCCGTTTAAACCATTTAATAAACTAAAATGAAACAAACTATTTTTTCAAACTGGAACTTTTTTAGAGTAGTAAGATTACTAGCTGCAATAGCGATTATTGTGCAAGCATATTTATCTAAAGATATAGTTTTGGGTATTGCTGGTGTTATGTTTGGCTCAATGGCAATATTTAATGTAGGCTGCTGTGGCGTTAATGGTTGTGCAACACCAATTCATAAAAATACTAATACTTCAAAAGAAATATCTTACGAAGAAATAAAATAAATTTTATTATGACTTTTAGTGAAATAATAGCATCAAACAAGCCAGTTGTAGTAGATTTTTTTGCAGAATGGTGTGGACCTTGCAAAACAATGGCTCCAATACTTAAAGATGTTAAAGATAATATTGGTGATACTGCAAGTATTATTAAGGTAGATGTAGATAAAAATCCTGCATCGGCACAGCAGTTTCAAATTCAAGGTGTGCCAACCTTAATCATTTTCAAAAACTCAAAACCAGTTTGGCGTAAAAGTGGCGTAGTTTCAAAGCAAGAATTAATTGCTGCAATTAAATTACATACCTAATAGTTTTATTTTGTTATCCAAAAAACATATAACAAAGTAAAATTGCTGTAACTAAAGCAATTACATCTGCAAGCAACATAGCAACTATTGAATACTTTATATTTTTTATTGATACACTACCATAGTATAATGCAACAATATAAAGTGTTGTGTCGCTGCACCCTTGAATAATACCACTTAATCTTGCCGAAAAAGAATCAACACCATAGGCTTTCATAGTATCAATCATTAGTCCTCTACTACCCTGCCCACTTAAAGGACGAACAATAGCTGTAGGTAATGCATCAACAAATCTTGTATCGCAACCTAGCATTGTAAAAAAGTTTCTCATACCCAACAATACAACATCAAAAGTGCCGCTAATACGAAGCATACAAATAGCTACTAACATTCCTACCAAAAAAGGTATAATTTTTATTGCAGTGTTAAATCCTTCTTTAGCCCCATTAACAAAGGCGTCAAACACATCAATTTTTTTATATAATCCACCAAGTACAATTAGTAGAATAATAAGTAATAATATTCCAGTACCTAGTGAGCTACTAAACATACTCATTGCATCTTTAGACAAGCCACTTACATAATAAACCAACAGGCTTAATAATGCAGCAATACTTAATATCCAGGCTAAAATAGCAGGCTGTAATAAATTAATTTTTTGTTTAAAAGAGACAATCATCATTGCTGCCAAAGTACCTACAAAAGTGGTGATTAAACAAGGTATAAATATGTCTGTAGGGTTTGCTGCACCCATTTTATTTCTAACAGCAATAATGCTTACTGGTATTAAAGTTAAACCTGCTGCGTGTAAGCACAAAAACATAATTTGAGAGCGGCTTGCAGTATCTTTATCTGGATTTATTTCTTGTAAACTTTGCATTGCTTTTAAGCCAAAAGGTGTAGCAGCACTATCTAAACCCAATAAATTAGCAGCATAATTCAGCATCATAAAACCCATTGCAGGGTGATCTTTGGGAACATCTGGAAAAAGCTTTGTAAAAAATGGAGCAATCAATTTAGACAATAATCTTATACCTCCAGCTTTTTCTGCTATGCTCATTATGCCCATAAAAAAAGCCATAATACCAATTAGTCCAATACAAATACTTACACTATCTGTGCAGGTTTCAAGTACACCATTGGCTTGTTGATTTTTACAAACTAGATATTGTCCATCTGCAATTTTATAATATCTATTATCGGCTAGTTCAAACTCTTTATTTTTCTTTAATTCAGTTGCAACAATAGCTGGCATTGCAGCACTATCAATAGTTTTGGTGTAAGCAGTATCGCCTTTTTTACCAACAACCATCTGACTAAATATTTTTTGATTACTTGCTGTACCAAAATATTTAAAACCAGCAACGCCAATTGCAATTATTATAAATGCACACCAAATTCTGCTTAAAGCCATAGTTTATTTGATAGTTGATATTTGACAATTGAAGTTGTAAAACACATTTCAATTATTAAAAATCAATTGTTAAAAAAATATTTCGGTTGCACCAAAACCAAATGCTGCTGTGTATTGATTAATAAAACTTTTTACCTCTGTTTTTTGTTTGAGTATATGATGAATTTCATCTTTTAATACCCCTGCACCAATGCCATGTATTACAGTAAATTTATGAAGCCTATGTAAAACAGCAAGATGATACCATTTTTCAAATGCCTTTAATTGAATATCTAAAATTTCGGCATTTGATTTATAATTAATGTTGTCCATTAGCTTTTCTATATGTAAATCAACCACACTTCTTGCAGGCTCTATATTCTCTTTAAATTTTGAAGCTTCATACACCTTAAACCCTTTATTAGTAAGTTTATCAAAGCTTAAAGTAGGCACAAAAATCCTGTCTGGATACTCATCAAATAACTTATAACTAAATGTTGGTTCATTATTTTTCTTCATTCTTTCAATAGCCTGAAAAACTTGTTTGGGCTTTAATTTTAGTGTTGTTTCAAAGTTATCGTTCTTCAGTTTATTATTTTTACTAAGACTAAAGTCAAAATTAAAACTAGGTGCATCATTTACATTTTCAAAAGCCAAATCGTGAATATAAAAATCGTGAAATAGATGAATTTCATTTTGCAATTGAAAATGCACCTCATTATTCAAGCAGTTTTCGTAATTAAACTTGTAGCCAAAATTGGTTTTATTTACTAAATGTATTTTTAAAGCAGCTACATATTCATCATCAAATTCATCAAAATTAAACTTGGGAATAAAAACCAACCACACACCGTCAGGAGTGTTAATTTTATTGGGTTGTGGCTTTTCCTTTGGAATATTATCAATAAAAATCTTAGTTGTTTTTTTTGTTTCCACAACTACTTTCTTTTTTGTAAATCGGTAGAAATATGGAAAATCAATTTGATCCATATATGCAGGAAACTTAACGCCTCTCACTTCTATCATCACCATTTTGTCGCTAATTATATCAACAACTTTTCCTTCCTCGTTACTGTGCAATACTATTATTTCATCTCCAATTTGATATTTCATACCCAAACCTTAAAGGCATTTTTTTAATAA
>JAPLER010000301.1:0-701 GCA_026391115.1 Bacteroidota bacterium
AAAAGAATCAGAATTATTAGAAAACAATTCTGTTGCGAATAACGATATGGAATGTGCAAAACATATTATTAACATATTGGGCGACAATCTTAAATACACAAATGGAACTCTGTTTTATAAAGATGGAAATATTTGGACAAATGATACAGCTACTATTGAGAGTATGCTAACCATATTTATAATGGAGAAATCACCCCTAAAAATGGGATTTTATGGATTGGTTGCGGGATACACTAATTTGTCCAGCGTGAAACCAGTTATTAAAACAATTTTTGCTTATATATCCCAGCAAGAGGACAATACTTTATATAATAAATTTCATTCAACCACTAAGGGAAGAATGGCATTTAAAGATGGGGTTTTATGTGCTTTAACTAACAAATTTTATCTTTGGCATGAAATTGATTTTGAATATTATACAACGATTTGTATCAATAGAGAAATAAATGACTATTTATTAAATCCAAATTTTGAACTAATGGAGGAAATTAAAAAGACCATTTTCGAACCATTATTTGGGCAAAAATGTGAATTAGCATTAAATTTTATTTCAAGAGCGTTAATGGGACACACTGAAGACAAAAACTGGGCAACATTTGTTGGCAATCGTGACTCAGGCAAAGGAATGTCGTATGAATTAATGAAAACAGCGTGTGAAAAATATGTGGGTAGTTTTAAACTTGATAATATATTACTTCAAC
>JAPLER010000301.1:784-1755 GCA_026391115.1 Bacteroidota bacterium
AAAAGAAACTGCCAAAGATTCATATTGGTTATTAGAATTAGAATTTATGCGATTAGCAATAGCTCAAGAAACCCCAAATGCTAAGGACAATTATAAAATTTCAGGTTCATTATTAAAAAAAATGGCATCAGGAGGAGATACCCAAATTGCTAGACGAAATTACGACAGAAAAGATACGCATTTTATAATTGATGCTACACTATTTATTTTTGGGAATAGTAGTTTAGAATGTTCAACCTCTGATTGTAATGAACATAGATTCGAATTTGAGAGTAAAATTCAATTTAAATCTGAAGCACAGATTAATACACTGCTTAAATACAATCTACCACAAAACATACAAGAGAGTCATTTTGGGGTTATTAATACAAAGTTAAAAGAAAAGTGCCAAAGTATTGAATGGGGTAATGCGTTTATATTATTAATCATGAAATATTACAAAAATCAGCCATTAAGCGTTATTCAAACTAGCAATGTCGAAGGAGAGGAAGAAACCCCTCTAATTTGTAAAATTTTTGAAAAATATATTATTACGACAGACCCAAAAAATATTATACTTGCTGGTGATGTTGAACGATCTTTGGGTGTTATTAAACAAAAATATAAGGGTGGAAATAAAAACTTTCGAGATAAAATGTGTTATATTGGAATTAAAGAAAAAATCGAAGTAGTCGAATCAGATGATGAAATGTAAAAATAATTTAATATACAATTTAATATTAGATTATTAATTAAATATAAAAATTTATTATAAGAATGAATGAATTTTTGGAACGCATATATAAGTATCAAAAAATAAATAATATTAAAAATGAATGTCTTACTAATGCTCAAATATTGTATCAATATATTACTAACAATTTTGGGGGTTGTTCTTGCTACGCTGTTGTAGCAGTTTCTAAAATAAATGCTAACCAATTAAATATTTATTGCCCTCATTTTGTAGTAGAGTTTAATAATAAAATCATTGA
>JAPLER010000184.1 GCA_026391115.1 Bacteroidota bacterium
GGTGATAAAGTAGGGGTGGAGATGAGTCCTTATGACTTAACTAGAGGAAGAATTAATTTTAGATACAAATAAAGTCTTTAGGTATTGGTCTTTGGTCTTTAGCTAAAACTAAAACTTATACTATAATAAAATAAAAAGAAAATGAAAGTTAGAGCATCAATTAAAAAGCGTAGTGCAGATTGTAAAATCGTTCGCAGAAAAGGCGTTCTTTTTGTGGTAAACAAAAAAAACCCTCGTTTTAAACAACGTCAAGGATAATTAGCACCATTAACAACTAATAATTAACAATTAACAATTATAAAAAGGTATGGCTCGTATTGCCGGTATTGATTTACCAAAAAACAAAAGAGGAGAAATTGGATTAACTTATATCTATGGTATAGGACGTGCAAGAGCACAATATATTTTAGATAAAGCAGGCATTAGCCACGATAAAAAAGTTAACCAATGGAACGATGATGAGCAAACTGCTATTCGTAACATTATTAACGAAGAAATTAAAGTGGAAGGTGCTTTACGTAGCGAAACTCAAATGAACATTAAACGTTTATTGGATATTGCTTGTTACAGAGGTCTTCGTCATAGAAAAGGATTACCTGTTCGTGGACAAAGAACCAAAACTAACAGCCGTACAAGAAAAGGTAAACGTAAAACAGTTGCTGGTAAAAAGAAAGCAGCTAAAAAATAGATAGCAATTAGATAATTAGAAATTATGATTAGTAATAATTCATAATTTCTATTTATTTATTTATATAACCGCTGGATAGATTTTGAATAAAAATCAGGAGGCGAAAATTTAAGAAGATTACCTAAAAAAATTAAAATGGCAAAACCAAACAAAGCACAGAACAGTGCAAAAGCTGCTGCTAAAAAAAGAATTGTAAAAGTAGAAGCATCCGGAGAAGTTCGTATCAGTGCGACTTTCAACAATATCATTATTGCATTTACCAACAAACAAGGACAAGTTATTTCTTGGAGTAGTGCTGGTAAAATGGGCTTTAGAGGTTCAAAAAAGAACACTCCTTATGCTGCACAAATGGCTGCTGCTGATGCAGCAAAAGTTGCTAGCGAAGCTGGTTTGAAAAAAGTAGAAGTATTTGTAAAAGGACCTGGTAGCGGTAGAGAAGGTGCTATTCGTAGTATTGCTCAATCTGGTATTGATGTTATTTCTATAAAAGACGTAACACCTATGCCACACAATGGTTGTCGTCCTCCAAAAGCGAGAAGAGTTTAGAAAATTTACGATTTGGAATTGTATTAGAAAACAAATCTACAATCGTAATTATTAAATATTTATTTCTTGTTTATAATTTTTCATTTAATGTAACTGAGAAATTATAAATAAGAAATTGAAAATATTATAAGCCGCTAAGGTTTCATTTAAAATAAAGGTTGCTCAATTCATTTTTTACGATTTTTAACAGATCGAAGCAACGAATACTAAAAAAATCGAAATGAAAAAAAGTTATGGCACGTTACACTGGTCCTAAGACCAAGATTAGCCGTATTTACGGCGAGCCTATTTTAGGCAATGGAAAATGGTTGACAAAAAATAGCAACCCTCCAGGGCAGCACGGTGCTGCTAAAAAGCGTAAACAAC
>JAPLER010000172.1 GCA_026391115.1 Bacteroidota bacterium
AACATTTTACAATATCAAAAGAAGGCATTCATACTTAAACAATTTAAACATAAAAGAATACAATCAATTATTTAATAACAATTTAAAAAATGTAGCTTAAAGCTCTTGAAAATTTTGTCCACTTTTTATTTGGAAGTTCATTTTCATCGTTAAAAATTCTAATGTTTACAATTTTATTACTTAGCCAAATAATGTCTTGTAAAGTATCAGCATCTTCAATACCTATTAAAACCAATAAGCCTTGTTGTATTTGTCCTGTAATACTATTATCTACAGTAACCGCCGCTTGGGTTACTCTTTGAATAACAACTTTCATAATATGTATATATTTTTACAAAATGAAGATAGATGTAAGCAACGAAATTAATTTTAAAACTGCCAGAAGTGGTGGTAAAGGTGGACAAAATGTAAACAAGGTAGAAACAATGGTTGAAGGTAGATGGAATATTGATGCAAGTAATGTTGTGTCTGTTGAGCAAAAACAAGTTTTAAAAGAAAAACTATTACATAAAATTACTCAAAGTGGCGATGTATTGGTAAAATCTCAAACAGCTAGAACACAACTTGCCAATAAAGAAATTGTTGTTTTTAAAGTGAATGAATTGGTAAACACGGCATTAGTTAAAAAGAAAAGTAGAATAGCTACTAAAATACCCAAGGGTATTACAGAAAAAAGACTGAATACCAAAAAGGAGAGAGGCTTAATAAAAGAAAATAGAAGAAAAGTGATTTTATAGTTTGGCAGCATTGTTGCATCCTTTGTTTAAGGGATTTTTTTTTGGTACTAATGCAACCAATTTTGCATTTCTATCGTAAATAATCTAAACAAGCAATAATGAAAAAATATTTTACTTCTTTTGTAGTTTTAGCAGCTATTTTGTTTATTAATATCAGTGCTCATAAAAGCATTTGGCCAAACAGCAATTATTTGCACAATGAGGATAAATCTGCCTGTATTCAATTTCAATATTTAAAGGGAAGCAACAGAATTGCTGAGTTTAGAAAGATTGGAACTATTATTTTTAAAACAAATGAAATAGAAGATAATAAGACCTATACCACAAACGATATTAGCTTTTACGATGTAACAAAAATATTAGGAGATGGAGACATTCAAAATGATAACAATAAAATTACTTATTCATTAAATACCAATTCAAATTCGTCTAAAGTTGTTATTGAAGAAAATGAAATTTCTGGAGTTGTAAGTGCAACAATTTATAAATAGTTAAATTACTTCTTTCAACTTTTCTACAACCGTATCAACTTCTTCTTTGGTATTATGTTTACTAAATGAAAACCTTATAGTTACTTGATTGGGATTGTTATTAATAGCACGTATAACGTGACTACCAGCATCTGCACCACTTGTGCAAGCACTGCCACCACTAGCACATATATTATTGATATCTAAGTTAAATAATAGCATTTCGCTTTTCTCTGTTTTAGGAAAACTTACACTGAGAACAGTATATAAACTGTTACCCAAAACATCTCCATTAAAATTTACTCCTGCAATATTTTCCTCTAGCTTCTTTTTCATATAAAGCTTAATGCTTTTAATGTATTCACTATCTTTTGCATAATGAGTTGTTGCCAATTCAAGTGCTTTTCCAAAGCCTACAATACCATATAAATTCTCTGTTCCTGCACGCATATTTCTTTCTTGAGAACCTCCATTGATAAAGGGTTTTATCTTCACATTTTCATTAATGTATAAAATACCAACGCCTTTAGGTCCATGAAATTTATGACCAGCACCAGTAATAAAGTGCACAGGTGTATTTCTTAAATCAAATGGAAAATGACCTACAGTTTGTACTGTATCGCTATGAAAAATGGCATTGTATTTTTTACAAATATTACCCACTTGATGTATGTCTAAAATGTTACCAATTTCATTATTGGCATGCATTAAAGTTACTACACATTTCTCTGCACTGTTTGCCAAAATGTTTTCTAAATCTTCAACATCAATATGCCCATTTGCTGTAAGTTTTACATAAGTTAAAGCTGCTTCACCAGTATGATATAAGTGTTCAACAGTATGCAATGTTGCATGATGTTCTATAGGAGAGGAGATGATATGTTTACAACCCAAATCTCTTACTGCTGCTGTAATTGCTGTGTTGCTACTTTCGGTACCTCCACTTGTAAAAAATATTTCAGCAGGATGTGCATTTAACGTTTTGGCAACCAGTTTACGAGCATTTTCTATTGCCATTCTACTTTCTCTACCATAACTATAAATAGAAGATGGATTACCAAAATGTGTTGTTAAATAAGGCAACATTGCTTCAAGTACATCTGCATCAAGTGCAGTAGTTGCTGCATTGTCAAAGTATATTCTATTGGCTTGCATAGCTAGCAGTTTATCGTTTTGTAGTTTATGGTTTGTTGTTTGTAGTTTACTGTTAATGGTTGATGGTTTATTACTTGTAACATAATATTTAACTGATCACTATCAACTATTAACTATCAACTATACACTATTTTACTGGCTTATAATAATTTTTTACTACATCGTCCATCATGGCTTGTAGGTCTGCAATTCTTCGTTCATCACTAGGGTGGGTGCTTAAAAACTCTGGTGGTTTTTGCCCACCACCTTGACTCATTCTTTG
>JAPLER010000192.1 GCA_026391115.1 Bacteroidota bacterium
ATGATAATGTTGGTTATGTTTATGTCACTAGTAGTACCTACAGTGGTATTTTGCCAACCTCCACCAGATACTAATGACGTGGATACTCCAATAGATGGTGGTATATCATTACTAGTTGCTGCTGGTGCTATTGTGGGTGCAAAAAAAGTAAGAGACGCTAGAAAAAAATAGGATATATATTAACCTGCTTTACAATATTAAGGCTGCTCCTTTTGGAGCAGCCTTATGTTTTAAACAAACATTTGTAAGGTTATTTTGATAATTATTATGCAAGAAAGTTTAAGTGGTTGGCAAGATACAATTGTAGCATTGGCAACAGCATCTGGTGTGGGTGCTATAGCTGTGATTAGGTTGAGTGGAAAAGATGCTATAAATATTACCAATCAAATATTCCCTTCAAAAGATTTGTTGCAACAAGCATCGCATACTTTGCACGTAGGTTTATTAAAACATCATAATGAGGTGTTGGATGAAGTAGTTGTATCTATTTATAAAAATCCAAAAAGTTATACCGGAGAGGATGTTATTGAAATTAGTTGTCATGGCTCACCATTTATTCAGGAAAAAATATTAAAAACGATTACTTCGCTTGGAGCAAGAATGGCTAAAGCAGGTGAGTTTACACAACGTGCTTTTTTAAATGGCAAGCTTGATTTGACACAGGCAGAAGCTGTAGCTGATTTAATTGCTAGTAACACAGAGGCTAGTAGAAATACTGCACTTAAAAATATTAGAGGCGGCTTTTCAAGTGCATTACACTTATTGAGAGAAGAGTTAATCAAGTTCTCGGCATTGATTGAATTGGAGTTAGATTTTAGCCAAGAGGATGTGGAGTTTGCAGATAGAACTGCTTTTAAAAATTTGATATCGCAAATTAATTTATCAACTACTCAATTGCTTAGCTCATTTGAGTTAGGTAATGTGATTAAAAATGGTGTACAGGTAGCTATTATTGGTAAGCCTAATGCAGGAAAATCTACTTTGCTTAATATTTTATTGAATGAAGAAAGAGCCATTGTAAGCAGTATTGCAGGAACAACAAGAGATACTATTGAAGAAGTGATCAATATTGATGGTGTAATATTTAGATTGATTGATACTGCTGGTATTAGAGATAATAGTACGGATGAGATTGAAAACATTGGAGTTGGAAAGAGTTATGAAAAAGCTGCAATTGCCGATGTGATTTTATATTTATTTGATGCGAGTGTAGAAGATAGTTTAAAAGATGAAATAGCTTGGTTGCAATCTTTTAATAAACCATTTATTTTGGTGGCTAATAAAATTGATGCAGCTGACTTCAACGCTTTGAAAGGAGAGGAGTTTGAACCAATAGCAATATCTGCAAGAGATAATAGAAATATTGGTGCTGTTAAGAAAGCATTGGTTACTAAAGCTATTAAGGGAAATATCAATACAGAATCTACCATTGTTACTAATGCAAGGCATTTTGACGCATTGAAAAAATTATCTACCTCTTTGCAAGATATTGAAGATGGATTGACTAAAAATATTCCAGGAGATTTGCTGGCATTGGATATAAGACAAGCATTACATTATCTTGGTACCATTACAGGTCAGGTTACAAATGAAGAGCAGCTGGATTTTATATTCAGTAAATTTTGCATTGGAAAATAAGCCACAGATAGCACGAATTAATTAACAAAAATATTTTTTACGCAAAGCAGCATAAGGAACTAAGAAGAACGCAATGCTGTTTTATGAATAGTTTAAACTGAATTATCATTGATTAAATATTAACCACTACAAACTATTTTTGCAATATGTCTAAACCATCATTACCACAAGGCACAAGAGATTTTAGTGCAAGTGTGGTTAGAAAAAGAAATTATATATTTAATACGATCAAGTCTGTATTTGAGTTGTATGGCTTTGAACCATTGGAAACGCCTGCAATGGAAAACCTTGAAACATTAATGGGTAAGTATGGAGAGGAAGGTGATAAACTTATTTTTAAGATATTGAATAATGGCTTGGATAATCACGATAAGTTGCAAAAAACACAGGATGTGTTTACAAAAATAATTGAAGGTAAAAGTTCAAAAGATATTACAGAACGTGCCTTACGATACGATTTAACCATACCATTTGCTCGTTATGTGGCAATGAATCATTCACAGCTTGTAATGCCCTTTAAACGTTATCAAATACAGCCTGTGTGGCGTGCAGATAGACCACAACGTGGTCGATACAGAGAATTTTATCAATGCGATGCAGATATTGTAGGCAGTAATAGTTTAATTAATGAAGTTGATTTAGTGAATATTTATGCTACAGTATTTAATAAACTTAGTGTTGCTGTTGAGATTAAAATTAATAGTAGAAAAATATTACAAGCACTTGCAGAAATTAGTTTGTATCAAGGCGCGGTACGAAAGATTGCACAGACAGGCGCGCAGGTCATGCTCTTTACTGTTCTAGAGCGAACGGGAAATAAAGGTAAGGGCGCTGAAATTTGGGAGAAACGTTTCTCTGAATTAGAAATTAAGTAAGTTGAAAAACCTTTTGGGCAGCAACGAAACGGGAGTGAAGGGCATTAAAGAAATCGAGTTTGTATTGAACTATCAACCATCAGCTATCGGCTGTCAATTAAGTATTGATTTCACTCTTGCTCGTGGCCTAAACTATTACACAGGAATTATTTTTGAAGTAAAAGCCAATCATGTTCAAATGGGTAGTATTGGTGGTGGTGGTAGATATGATGATTTAACAAGTTTGTTTGGAGTGCCAAATATTAGCGGTGTGGGTATTAGTTTTGGTGTAGATAGAATATATGATGTAATGGAAGAATTGAAAGTGTTTCCTGCAAGTGTAGAACAAACTACTACTACTCAAATATTGTTTTTTAACTTGGGAGATGCAGAAAGTAAACAAGCCTATCAATTAATGATGCAATTGCGTGAAAGTGGCGTGGGGTGTGAGTTGTATCACGAACAAGCTAAATTTGACAAGCAATTTAAATATGCTGAAAAGAAGGGAATTCAACACATTGCTATACTAGGTAGCAAAGAGTTGGAAGAGCAGCAGTTTAATGTAAAGAATTTACACACAGGTGTACAAACAAGCTATTCTTATCATCAACTAAATGTACTAAGTGAAGTATTATAATTTAAGATATTGATACAATAAAAAAGCCTTGCAATTGCAAGGCTTTTTTATTGATTAGTTTATGCTTCTGCAGCAGTATCTGTTGCTGTATCTGTAGCAACTTCCTCAACTTGAGGAGCAGCTTCTTCAACTTTAACTTCTTCAACTTTTCTCACAATCGGCATTTGTCTTTTAGATTGTTTTGCTTTTTTGTGGTCAGCAGTTCTGCGTTCAATATTCGCTTCGTGCTCAACGTGCCAAGCTTGAAATTTAGTCATAGCTGTAGCATCATCAAATAAGCCCAATTTAACACCTCTTAAAAGATGTTTCAAATACAATACACCTTTGAATGATAAGATTCTGTGTACAGTGTCTGTTGGTTGAGCTCCTTTGTTTAACCACTCTAGTGCTTTTTGACGATCAAGTTGAATTGTAGCAGGAACTGTTAAAGGATTGTAAGTTCCTAATTTTTGGATGAATTTACCATCTCTTGGTGCCCTTGCATCTGCAACTACTATAAAGTAGAAAGGACGTTTTTTGCTTCCGTGTCTTTGGAGACGAATTTTTGTTGCCATGTAAATAGAAATTTTAGGCGTGAATAAATAAATTGAGGTGCGAATGTAAGGGTTGACAAAATATCATCAAAATTGATTTTTTATTTTTTTTTATTTTAACCAATTTTAATGCTTGTCATTGTTAAGCTGCCCATTACTGCTTTATCATTAAAAATGCTTATTGTTTCTTTTTCTTCTTGTAAAGCAAGTGTATAAAGCAATGGTAGATAATGGTCTGGGCTTGGTATTGCCAAGTCAAATGATTTGCCCTGACTAGTGTAATTAATCAACTCTTTATGGTTATTTTCTAGGATGAATTTTTTCATTTTTTCATTGGCTTCTATTGCCCAATCAAAACCAAAATTGGGTTCATTCATTTTATTCCAAGCCATTAAGCCCAGGTTGTGTACAATATTGCCACTACCTACAATCAATACTCCTTTGCTTCTTAATGCAGCAAGTTCTTTGGCTAAATCGTAATGATATTGTGGTGTTTGACTGTAATCTAAACTCATTTGAAAAACAGGTACATCAGCATTGGGATACAAATGTTTTATTACACTCCAACAGCCATGGTCTAAACCCCATTGCTGGTCTAACACAACTTCGGTTTTGGTGATTATATTTTTAGTCTCATTTGCAAATGCAGGACTTCCCTTTGCAGGGTATTGTACATCAAATAAAGCTTTGGGGAAACCGCCAAAATCGTGTATGGTTCTTGGTTTTTCCATTGCAGTAACCATTGTGCCTTTGGTTTCCCAGTGTGCCGAGACACATAAAATGGCTGTAGGTTTAGGTAATGTTTTAGCTACAGTTTTCCAACCTTGTACAAACTCATTGTCTTCAATGGCATTCATAGGGTTACCATGTCCTAAAAAAAGTACAGGCATTTTTTCGGTTGCAGGCAATATGCTTGCCATAGTACCAAAGTCGCTTAGTTTCATTTTGCTTGATATAAAAGGCAGCATTGCTGCAAATGATTTAATGAATATCTTTCTGTCCACTTAACAAAGTTGAGTAATAGGAATTGCAATACCATAAAGTTTTACTTAAATGATAAATTTAATAATCTGTATTTCGTTGTAATTGTATTGTATTTATTGGTTTACTTTGTTACTGCTTTACCAAAACTACATTTATGAAAAAAATGCTGTTGCTTTTACTCACTACAGGCTGTAGTGTATTTGCTTTTTGCCAAACTATAGACATTAACAAACAATTTAAAAATCTTAAGCCACGCAACATAGGCCCTGCCAGTATGAGTGGTAGAATTACCGCTATTGATGCTATTGAAAAAAATACCAATATCATTTGGTTGGGTGCAGCAAGTGGTGGTGTGTGGAAAACAGAAAATTGCGGTGTAAGCTGGACGCCTGTTTTTGATGAACAACCTATTCAAAACATTGGTGCTATTGCTGTGCAGCAAAATAATCCTCAGGTGGCTTGGGTAGGAACAGGTGAGGGAAATCCAAGAAACTCTTTAAACATTGGAGAAGGTATATACAAAACCTTGGATGGTGGCAGAACTTTTAAATGTATGGGTTTGAAGGAAACGCGTAATATCCATCGTATCATCATCGATCCCAATAATTCTAATACTGTGTATGTTGGTGCTATTGGAAATCCTTATGCTCAGTACAAAGAAAAAGGGTTATTTAAAACAACAGATGGTGGAGAAACCTGGCAACATATTTTAAAAACCAATGATACTAGTGGCGTATGTGATATGGTAATGGATGCTACAAATCCTAACAAATTGTTTGTAGCTATGTGGCAACATTTCAGAACGCCATATAGCTTTATGAGTGGGGGTAATGGCAGTGGATTTTATATGACAATTGATGGTGGCAAAAGCTTTATTAAACTTGGTAAAGACAATGGATTACCTGAAGGAGATTATGGTAGAGTAGGCGTAACTATTTGTAAAACAAATCCTAACAGAGTATATGCTTTAATAGAGTCAAAGAAAAATGGCTTATATAAAAGTGATGATGGGGGATATAATTGGGAATTAGTAAATAGTGAAAAAGATGTTGTTACAAATCGTCCTTTTTATTTTCAGGATATTAAAGTGATGATGGGGGATATAATTGGGAATTAGTAAATAGTGAAAAAGATGTTGTTACAAATCGTCCTTTTTATTTTCAGGATATTATTTGCGATCCTAAAAATGAAAACAGGTTGTGGATGATTAATCAAATTGTAACAATGAGTGAAGATGGAGGTAAAACCTTTAAAACTATTATTCCATACAGAGGTGTGCATCCAGATCATCACGCTTTTTGGATAAACCCAAATGACCCTAATTTTATTATTGATGGAAATGATGGAGGCATTGGTATTACAAGAGATAGAGGTAAAACATGGATGTTTGATGAGAAGCTTCCTGTGGGGCAATTCTATCATATTAACGTAGATAATCAAATGCCATATAATGTAATGGGTGGAATGCAGGATAATGGTAGCTGGCGTGGACCTGCATATACTTGGATTGATGGTGGCATCAGAAATTTTTATTGGGAAAGTTTATATGGTGGTGATGGATTTGATGTAATGCCTGACCCTGAAGAAAATGATTGGGTATATACTATGAGTCAAGAAGGAAATGTAGTGAGAACAAATGTTACAACTGGAGAAGTTTGGGGTATTAAACCTCCGCAGCTAGATAAAAAAACTCGTTTACGTTTCAACTGGAATAGTGCTATTGCTCAAGATCCATTCAATAAAAAAACAATTTATTTTGGTAGTCAGTTTGTGCATAAAAGTACTAACAAAGGAGTAAGTTGGGAAACTATTAGCACTGATTTGACCAACAACGATTCTGCACAAATAGATCAAAGTAAAAATGGTGGTATAAGTGTAGATATTACAGGGGCAGAGAATCATTGTACCATACTTTGTATAGAACCAAGTTCTGTACAAAAAGATATATTATGGGTGGGTACAGATGATGGTAATGTACAACTAACAAAAGATGGTGGCAAAACATGGATAAATGTTTCAACTAACATAAAAGGTATAGCAAAAGGAATATGGATACCACAAATACGTGCCAGCAAACACAATGCAGCAGAGGCTTTTGTAGTAATGAATGATTATAGAAGAGGTGATTTTAAACCTTATATTTTCAGAACAACAGATTTTGGTAAAACTTGGACTAGACTGGTTGATGAAAAAAAAGTAACTGGTTATGCTTTATGTGTTATTCAAGATCCTGTAGAGGCTAATTTGATTTTTGTAGGTACAGAACAAGGTTTATGGATGAGTTTTGATAATGGCATTAGTTTTCAGCAATTTAAAAATGGTTATCCAAGTGTGTCTACTTATGACTTAGCTATTCAAGAACGAGAAGCAGATTTGTGTATTGCTACATTTGGTAGAAGTTTGTGGGTGCTTGATGATATAAGACCTTTACGTAAACTAGCTGCAGCAAAGGGTTCTGTTGAAAATGCCTTGACTGTTTTCAATGCCCCCACAGGTATACAAGCCTCATTTAAAAATACACCAGGTTATCAATGGAGTACCTGGGGTGTATGGGATGCAGAAAATAGAAAAGCTGGTTTGCCAATATCTTACTATGTAAAAGACTTTCCAAAGAAAGAGAAAAAAGAAAACGACACTGCTGAAAAAGATGACAAAAAAGAAGAAACTAAAAAAGTGGTAGATGATAGTGTTATAGTAAAAATTTATGATGAAACCAACGCTTTAATTAGAACATTAAAATGGAAAGCAGATAGTGGCTTTAATAGAAGAGTATGGAATATGGATGAAAAAGGATACAGACAAATTGGTGCTGCAAAACCAAAAGATAATGCCCCAGAACCAAGTGGTATAAAGGTTTTTCCAGGCAATTATAAGATTGTAATTGCTTTGGGTAAAGAAAAAGATAGTACCATAGTAACTGTAAAAGATGACCCAAGATTTGAAGACAGAACTACAGTTAAACAGTTACAAAAAATATTGCAGATAAGACTTAGAAAAAGTGCTGATAAATTGAATGATGCAATGGATAAACTTACTGATGCCGAAGACGTGATAACCAAAGTGAATGCATTAATAAAAGGAGAAAAAGGAAATGATGTTGACAGCATTACAAAGCAAACTAAGAGTATTGAAAGAGAAATAAAATCTATTAGAGAATTTATTAAAGGAAAAGAACAAGAAAAGCAGGGATATGGTCAAGTGCCACAAACTACTGTGATTAATGTTTATAACGAAGCTCAACAATACATAAGAAACAAAAATGTTATACCGAGCGTGCAGGAAGAAAAACTTGTAGCATATGCAGAAGAATATGTGCAACAAGCATTGGATAAGATTAATTTATTTTTAGATAGTAGTTGGAGTAGTTATAAACGATTCGTCGAAAGTCAACCGTTAAAATTATTCAAGAAGTAATAACAATTAAAAAGCCTCACTAAGTGAGGCTTTTTTTGCGGACCGGACGGGACTCGAACCCGCGACCTCCGCCGTGACAGGGCGGCATTCTAACCAACTGAACTACCGATCCGTTTTCAAAATAAATATTACTTTATTTCTCAATTGGGTTGCAAATATATAGGGAACAATTTCACATCAACAAAAATTTTATAAAAAAAATTCAACCCCTATTTTTACAGCCCTAAATTTAATGTATGCCAGAGTACCCAAATAGACAGTTTTTAGATTTTGAACAGCCTATCAAAACGCTGTATGAAGAAAAAGATAAGTTGAAACAGTCTTCTGAAAAAAGCAAGATTGATCATACTGATGGTATTTTAAAAATTGAAGAAGCTATTGTTGCTAAAAGAAAAGAAATTACAGAACACCTTACTCCTTGGCAAAGAGTTCAGTTAAGTCGTCATCCAGATAGGCCTTATACATTAAAATATATTGACAAAATTTTTACCGATTTTGTTGAGTTACACGGTGACAGAAATGTTAAAGATGATAAAGCAATGGTTGGCGGTTTTGCACAATTAAATGGCGAAACTGTTATGGTTATAGGTCAGCAAAAAGGAATTAATACCAAAGCTCGTCAGTTGCGGAATTTTGGTATGGCTAATCCTGAAGGTTATCGCAAGGCCCTACGCTTAATGCGTTTGGCAGAAAAATTTAATAAACCTGTAATTACTTTTGTAGATACACCTGGTGCATATCCTGGGTTGGAAGCAGAAGAACGTGGGCAAGGAGAAGCCATTGCAAGAAATATTTACGAAATGATTCGCCTTAAAGTGCCCATTATTGTTATTATTATTGGTGAAGGTGCAAGTGGTGGTGCATTTGGGATTGGCATTGGAGATAGAACTTTAATGATGGAGAATACTTGGTACACTGTAATTAGCCCAGAAAGCTGTAGTAGCATTTTATGGCGTACTTGGGAAAAAAAGGAAATTGCTGCTGAGCAATTACGCCTTACATCTATTGATATGAAAGGATTTGGGCTTGTTGATGAGGTTGTTTCTGAACCTCTTGGTGGTGCACATTGGGATTATGATGATGCATCAAACATATTAAAGAACAGTATATTAAAAAACTTAGAAGAACTTAGAAGCATTGACGCCAATGCCAGAGTTGAACAACGTATTGAGAAATATGGCAAAATGGGTTTTTGGGAAGAATAGTTTTAATATTTTTTCAACATTTATAATCATTAATTTGTGTCTTTAGTTAATACATTATCACATACAGGCATTGCCATTATTACTCCATTTCAAAATGATGAATCGATAGATTTTGATGCATTGGGAAAATTGATTGATTACAATATTGAGAATGGTGTAAATTATATTGTAAGCCTTGGTACAACAGGCGAAACGCCAGTTTTAGACTTTGAAGAAAAGAAAGATATTTTGCAATATACTTTTGAAAAAGTAAACAACAGAGTACCAGTAGTTGTTGGTGTTGGTGGTAATAATACCAAAGCTGTTATCAATGAAATAAATAGTTTGCCAGTTGATAAAGCTGTTGCCATTTTAAGTGCATCTCCCAACTATAATAAGCCTACACAAGAAGGTATTTTTTTACATTATAAAGCTATTGCAGAAAACGCTGCAAAACCAATACTGTTATACAATGTGCCTGGTAGAACTGGCAAAAATGTAGATGCAGCAACAATTGTAAAACTGTCTCACGAAGTAGAGAATATTAAAGGCATAAAAGAAGCAACAAGTGATATACAGCAGTGTATGGAAATTGTGAGAGATTGTCCTAAAGATTTCCTAATTGTAAGTGGCGATGATGCTTTGTGTTGTGGACAGATTGCTTTGGGTTTTAAAGGCGTAATAAGTGTAGCTGCACAAGCTTTACCAAACCAATTTACACAGATGGTTAATCTTTCTATACAATATAAATTTGATGAAGCAAGAGCTATTCAGTATAAATTATTGAAGGGCTATGACTATCTTTTTGCAGAAAATAATCCTGCTGGAGTTAAAGCTTTTTTATACGAATTGGGCTTAATAGAAAATATAATGCGATTGCCTGTAACACCTGTTTCTGCTGCATTGCAAGATAAAATTAAAGAGTATCTTAAAACTTTAGCATCATAACAGTTAGCTTCTGAATACGAAAATATGTATACCAAGGAAGAACGACCGATATTAGAAATAGTTTTATCAAAAACTGATAAACGCTTAGATTTTTTTTCTTCATTCTTCTTTATTTTATTATGGTGTATTTCAATTACTGAATTTGTTTATTTGCCTGATATAATTCCTATTCATTTTGATTTTGCTGGCAAACCAGATAATTATGGTAGTAAATTCACTTTATTTATTTTACCCTTTATTATATCTCTTGTATTTATTTTGTTTTCTTATTTATGTAAGCGTCCACATATCTTTAATTACCCCTCAAAAATTACAAACGAAAATGCTGTCAGGCTATACAGTATTGCTACACAAATGTTGCGAGCTTTAAAATTAGGTATTACTTTTTTCTGTACTCTCATATTAATATTTGTTTATCTTACAATTAAGCATAAGAATATTAATTTTGGTGTTTTTATTTTGCCATTAATATTTTGTACTATTCTTTTTCCAACAATTTATTACTGCGTTAAATTAATGCGTAGTAAATGATTCTTTTTAAAATATAAATACATTTCAAATTACTTTCATTAGATTTATTTCAAAAGTTTGAAATGATATTACATTTTGCCACAAAAAAAAATCCACTATTTTTATGGCCAAGCTAATATTGCTATATGAATCAATCAACTAAACAAGTTACAAATTATGGAGCCCTTAGTACACTAGTAACTGTATTTTTCTTTTGGGGTTTTATTGCTGCCGGCAATAGTGTTTTTATCCCCTTTTGTAAAAATTATTTTCACTTAGATCAATTTCAAAGTCAGCTTGTTGATTTTGCATTTTATCTTGCCTACTATATAGGAGCTTTATTTTTATTTGTTTATGGAACATTTGCAGGTAAAGATTTGGTAGGCACATGGGGCTATAAAAAAAGTATTGTGTATGGCTTGTTGTTTTCTGCAATAGGAGCTACAGCTATGATTTTGGCTGTAAATGGGCAATCGTTTCCAGGTATGTTAATTGGGCTTTTTATTGTAGCACTTGGTTTTAGTTTACAACAAACAGCAGCCCAGCCTTTTGCTATTTCACTAGGAGATGAAAGTACTGGTAATACAAGGGTTAATTTAGGTGGGGGTATAAACTCATTGGGTACTACTATTGGACCATTGGTTGTTGCTATTGCTTTGTTTGGTAGTGCAGCAAGTGTGTGCGATGATGAAATTAATAAACTACCATTAATTAAAGTAATCTATTTATATGTATGTGTAGGTTTATTATTTGTTGGTGCAGCAATATTATTTGCTACTGCAAAAAAAGTTCCTGCAGGTTGTATTGAAGAAAAAACTGAAAAGTCTACAAAAGCTTTAACATCACTTTTAATGCTAACTGGATTATTAATCATTGCATTTATACCAGTGTTTTCAAGCTATAAAGGAGAAACAATTGAGAAGGTAGAAAGTATTAAAAAAACTTATTCTGTACAATCAAAACAAATAACTGATTTGGAATGTAGTTTAGGCAAAAAAACTAATGAAGAAAGGGTTGCAGTATATAAACAAATTGATGATATTAAAGCTACATACAAAACTCAAACAGATGAAATAAATGGATTGATGAAACCTATTGAGCACAAAAGATTAACTTGGTTACTTATTGCTTTAGGTTTGGTTACCATTGGTTTACCAGTACTTAATAGAACAGCATCAAAACAAAAAGATGGCTGGGGTGCAATGCAATATCCTCAATTGGTATTGGGTATGTTAGCTATATTTATTTATGTGGGTGTTGAGGTTGCCATTGGTAGTAACTTAGGAGAGTTATTAAAACAAAAAGATTTTGGTGGTTATCGTTCATCAGAGATTGCACCATTCATTGCAATGTACTGGGGTAGTTTAATGGTTGGAAGATGGACAGGAGCTATTGGAGCTTTTGACTTTGCCGAAAATACAAAAAAATATTTAAAATTATTCACTCCATTTTTAGCATTTGGTATAGTACTATTATTAACACATTTGGCTGGGCATTTTGGTGTAATTGCAATGTTGGTTGGATTATTTAGTAGTGGCAATATTGCAATTTATGCAATACTTAGTGGGGGTTTATCCTGCTCAATTATGTGGCCATCTATTTTTACATTGTCAGTTGCTGGTTTAGGAAAATATACGAGTCAGGCATCTGCTTTTTTAATTATGATGATTTTGGGTGGTGGTATTGTGCCACCAATTCAAGGAAAATTATCAGATGTTATCGGTATCCATAACTCATTTATAGTACCTGTATTTTGTTTTGGATATCTAACATTCTTTGCATTTATTGTAAAAGGAATTTTAAGAAAACAAGGTATTGACTACGAAAATGCTACATCAACTTCGGCTCACTAAAAAATATCAAAAATGAATCAACAACTTGCTTTAGGAATAGACATTGGTGGAACTAATACTGTATTTGGAATTGTAGATCATAGAGGAGATATACAATATAGAGGAGCCATTTCTACTAAAAAACATTTAAAAATAGAAGATTATATAAACGAGCTATACGAGGCAGTTTTACCTGCAATTGAACAAGTAGGAGGAAAGGCTGCTATAAGAGGTATAGGTATTGGTGCTCCAAATGGTAATTACTATAAAGGTACGATTGAATATGCACCCAATTTGAATTGGAAAGGAATAGTGCCAGTAACAGAAATGATTACTGAAAAATTTGATTTGCCAAGTGCATTAACCAATGACGCTAATGCAGCTGCAGTAGGAGAAATGATGTATGGTGCAGCAAAAGGAATGAAAGATTTTATAATGATTACTTTAGGCACGGGTGTGGGTAGTGGTATTGTTGCCAATGGAAGTTTGATTTTGGGACACGATGGTTTTGCTGGAGAATTGGGACACACCATTATTATTCCTAATGGACGACAACATTGGGGAACAAATGCAAAAGGAAGTTTAGAAGCTTATTGTAGTGCAACAGGTGTTAGATTAACGGCTATTGAAATGCTTGAAAATAGTAAAACAGACTCTTTAATGCGTAATTATGCCAAAGAGGAAATTGATAGTAGAGTGGTTTATGATTGTGCTATGCAAGGCGATGTTATTGCCAACGAAGTATATGCTTTTACTGGAGATATTTTAGGAAAAGCTCTAGCGAATTTTACAATGTTCAGCAGTCCCGAAGCAATTATTTTATTTGGAGGATTATGCAAAGCTGGAGATTTAATTTTAACGCCAACTAAAAAAGCAATGGAAGAAAATCTACTTCCTATTTTTCAAAATAAAGTGAAACTTGTTTTTAGTGAGTTGAAAGAGGCAGATGCAGCAGTGCTAGGTGCAAGTGCATTGGTATGGGAAATGAAATCGTAACTTCTTTTAATAACTAAAACCTGAATTGTATATTAACATTAAGTTATGTTGTAGTTTTTTTATATTTTTTTTAACATTTCATTATTTTTTCCCTTTTCTTTGTAAATGAAAAACTTTCTTTCATACTATACTATGATTAAAACAATGTCCAAAGACCAATATATGAAAATAAGTTTGTTGCTTTTAATGAAGTAAAAAAAGAAGACATTGTTTTGATATAATCATTGTGACAATGATAGTGTTTATATAGCTTGCAAGAGATGTGAGACTTTTTTCTTGAAATGACTTTAACTATACTACAAACTATGGTAAAATCATTTTGCAATGAACTATAGTTTATTAAATTTTAATCTTAGAATAAAATTAATTCACGTAGTTAATCTAATTCAATAGATTACAAAATGAATTGTATAATTTCTCGTTTTTAACGTCGAAAGAGTTTTTGGGGTTTCAAAGTTTGAGAATTGAATTTTTGAATCCTTGATTTATGGATTTCAATTTTTAAGCATTCAATTAAAAGTTAATAAATAATTTATTGTTTGTTAACTATAAATATTGACAATTTACTTTTTTCCCTAACGACAAAGTCCTCAGTGTATTTTACAAATTTTCATTTTATTGACCAATTTCTAAAAAAATATGATTAACATACTATCCCCCTTATTTAAGTGGTCTTTTGAGAGTTTGATTAAAGATATTTTTGCATACATTAAGGTTATTTATTTTTTAATCATTGACCTAAAACAATAGTTGATTTTATAATAAACAAGTATAATTTATATTAGAAATATGAATCTTAGATTACCCAATAGCATTAAGCCTATATGGTTTGCTAAAAAGTTGTTAGTAATTGCTTTGTTTTGCACTTGTATAAATGCAAAATCACAAACAGCTTCAACTGTTTCCTTAAATGGTACTAATAATACCAACACTGTAACTAAAGCTACAGCTTCAGTAGTTGACCCAGGATTAACCATCTCATCAGATGGAACAATTTCTGGCTTCACTGTGCAAATAACTGGTAGCTATACCAATGGCGATGTACTTGGTTATACTGGTAGCCTACCTAGTGGTATTACTGTTTTAAACGGTGGTTTTAATACTACTTACAAAGCGTTACAGTTTGCAGGTATTGCAACTGCAGCTACTTGGCAAGAATTATTGAGAAGAGTAACAATTACTACTGCAAACGTAACTTGCTATCCAGAGCAAAGGCAAGTGAGTTTTGTTGTTGGTCCTAAACTCTATAACTTAATTAATGGGCATTTTTACGAAAAATCTGCCAGTGCCACTTCTTGGTCTACTGGTTACAATAATGCTCAAATCACATCCTATTTCGGGCGTCAGGCTTATATGGTAACTATTACTTCTGCTGCTGAAAATAGTTTGGTAGCGTCTTATTCCGAATCTTGGTTAGGTGCATCTGATGACAAAACTTATGTTAATACGGCAGCTGGATATGCAAAATATAGCCAACAAGGTTCATCTAGCGGCACTTCAAGTACTGGCTCTGAGGGTTTTTGGCATTGGGTTACAGGACCTGAAAAGGGTACTTTATTTTCAAGTGGTAATACTGGTTCAGGTACACCTTTCACAGCAGCCGGGCAATATGCCAACTGGAATGGTGGTGAACCAAATGGTAATAATGGTGGTGAGCAATTTGGACAAATGTTAAGTGGTGGCACCGGTCAATGGAATGATTTGAATGGCACACAAAACTTGTATACAATTTATGAGTATGGCGATATGTCAACAGATGACGTATCTTCTAAAGTTGTGTTTACAAGAACAATAAGCCTTTCAGGTGCACCATCAGGTACTATCATTGGTGGTAATAATACAGTATGTTCTGGTACAAACAACACTACAATAATTTTAAGTGGGTTGGCTAGTGGTGGCACGGTTTCTAAATGGCAATCCTCTACCGATAATTTTATAACTACAACCAATACCACAGATATTGCTAATACAACCACTTCTTATACGGCTATTAATATTACGAAAAATACATATTATCGTGCCTTGGTAAATACCACGGGCTGTACAAATAACCCTACTTCTTCAACTTACATTAATGTAAATGCTGCTGTACCAGGAAATATTGTTGCAGATAATAATACAATTTGTAATGGTGCTAGTGTAAATTTCACGATAAATGGATATAGTGGCAGTATTGTTAAATGGCAAGTTTCTACAAGTAGCACATTTGCTAATAACATAACAGACATCAGCAATACAACTGCTGCAATGGCTTATCAATTAAATACTGCGGGAACTTATTATTTTAGAGCAGTTGTATTAAGTTGTTCAAATACTGTTTACACAAATATTTATACCATTAGTGTTGTAAATGGTTCTGCACCTGTTGGTGGAACTGTAAGTAGTGCGAATTTTTGTGGTGGTTCAAATTCTGGTACATTAACACTTTCGGGTTCTACAGGTACAGTATCTAAATGGCAATATTCAACAGATGGTGGTATTGTTTGGACAGATGTTGCCAA
Source organism: Bacteroidota bacterium (assembly GCA_026391115.1). Lineage (GTDB taxonomy): Bacteria > Bacteroidota > Bacteroidia > Chitinophagales > Chitinophagaceae > CAIVPM01. The sequence goes on from JAPLER010000192.1 coordinate 16,032, forward strand.
TACAACAACATCTTTAAGTTATTCAGCCATTACTGCAACAAGAAGATATAAAGCGTCATTAACAAACGGTGCTTGCGGAACTGCTGTAAGTGGTGTTGGTATTGTTACTGTTTCTAGTGCTTCAGTTGCAGGAACAGCATCTGGTGCTGCATCAGTATGTGCTGGCACAAACTCAAAAAACCTTTCTTTAAGTGGAAGCATTGGAAGCATACAATGGCAATCATCAACTGATAATTCAATATTTAATAATATTGTTGGTGCAACAACATCAAGCTATACAGCATCTAATTTAAGTGCAACAACTTATTATCTTGCTGTAGTTAAAAATGGTGTGTGTAATGCTGTTAATTCAAATAGTGTAACAATAACTGTTAAACAAACAACAACATCAACAAATAATTTAAGTATTTGCCCATCGCAAATTCCATACGTTTGGAATGGTTTAACTTTTAATGCAGCAGGTTCACAAACAAAAACAGGATTACAAAACAGTCAAGGGTGCGATAGTAGTGCCACTTTAAACTTAACTGTTACTCCGCCACCTGCAAGTTTTAGCTACACTAACCCAAATACTTATATGGCAGGAACGACTATTAGTCCTTTAAGCCCTTCTGTAGCAGCTACAAGTAGCACCACTACCCTTGGTTCAGGATTTAGTTATCCTACTGGAGTAGCAGTAGATGCTGCAGGAAATGTATATGTGGCAAATTTTTATAGTAATGCTATTAAAAAAATGGACGCTAGTGGTAACAACATTACTACCCTTGGTTCAGGATTTTATTATCCTAGAGGAGTAGCAATAGATGCTGCTGGAAATATATATGTCGCTGATACTTATAATCATGCCATTAAAAAAATGGATGCTACTGGTAATAATATCACTACCCTTGCTTCAGGATTTAGTTATCCTTTTGGAGTAGCACTAGATGCTGCAGGAAATATATAT
>JAPLER010000077.1:0-4541 GCA_026391115.1 Bacteroidota bacterium
TTAATTATATCGGTGGCAAGAAAAGTTCGTATAATTTCTCTAAGCTTAACCCAACTGTTGCTTTTAAAGAGGTGTTAATGGACAAGGAAAATGGTATTAAAATCTTAAAACTGCAACAGCCTTTGCAGCCCAATGACTCTATAACCTTTGAATTTGATATGTGGTACAAACCACTTAGTTATTTTGATAAGGGCAACTCTCCTATTGAAGCTAATGGTACATTTATCAATAATGATTTGTTTCCAAGTTTTGGATATAGTGAGGGAGCTGAATTAAGTCAAAACAGAGCAAGAGAAGAATATAAATTAAAACCTAAACCAAGAATGGCAAAGGTTTCAGACTCTGCTGCAAGAATGAATAACTATATTTCTAACGATGCAGACTGGATAAGATTTGAAACAACAGTTAGCACCGATGAAGGACAAATTGCTATTGCACCTGGTTACTTACAAAAGGAATGGGTAAAAGATGGCAGACATTATTACAGCTATAAAATGGACAGTCCTATTCTTAATTTTTATTCTTTTTTAAGTGCAGCATATCAAGTAAAAAAAGACAGTTGGAATGGAATTAATTTAGAGATTTATTATAACAAAGGACACGAATATAATTTAGATAGAATGATGAAGGGAATGAAAAAGGCTTTGGAATATTATACTACCAATTTTGGTCCTTACCAGCATCGTCAGGTGAGAATTATTGAGTTTCCTAGATATCAAACATTTGCTCAATCATTTCCTAATACCATTCCTTTTTCTGAATCTATTGGTTTTATTACAAAAGTGGATGATAACGACCCATTAAGTATTGATGTTCCTTTTTATGTTACAGCACACGAAGTGGCACACCAATGGTGGGCACATCAAGTGATTGGTGGCAATGTACAAGGCAGTGTTTTAATGAGTGAAACAATGAGTCAGTACAGTGCACTAATGGTGATGGAAAAAGAATATGGCAAGGATGCAATGAAGAAGTTTCTGAAGTATGAAATGGATGATTATCTTAAAGGAAGAACTTTTGAAAGTAAAAGTGAAATGCCTTTAATGCTGGTAGAAAACCAACAGTATATTCATTACAATAAAGGCAGTGTGGTAATGTATGCGTTAAAAGATTATATAGGAGAAGCAACATTAAACAACGCTATTAAAGAATACCTTAACAAAACAAAGTTTACGGGTCCTATCTATACCAATTCCATTGAGTTTGTAGATTATATTAAGAAAGCAACACCCGATAGTTTGCAATACTTAGTTACTGATATGTTTGAGAAAATTACCTTGTATGAAAACTATGTTAAAAAACTTGATTATAAAAAAGTATCTGATAAAGAGTATAAAGTAACTGTAACTATTGGCTGTGCCAAGTTTTATGCAGATAGCACAGGCAATTTAACCAAAGCAAAAGTGAATGACTATGTTGATATTGGTATTTTTTCAACACAAAAAATCAAGAATAAAGATGTTGAAAAACCATTGTTATTCACTCGTGTAAAAATGAATACACAAGAAAAAACATTTGAGTTCACCACAGCAGAAAAACCAGTATCTGCTGGTATTGATCCTTATTTAAAATTAATAGACAGAACACCCAAAAACAATACTTGCAAATTTGGTACAACACCTGAAAAACCTAATCTTGATTTAAAGGGAACAGATTTTAGTTTTACTATTGGTAGTGATTAGTTTTGAATATGCTATAAATAAAAACACCTTCAAGATTTTAGAAGTCTTGAAGGTGTTTTATTATCAAATAATACAATTTACTTATTGGCTTTAGCCCAAGTATCTTTTAATGTAACTGTTCTGTTAAAAATTAATTTATCGGCAGTTGAATCCTTATCTAAGAAAAAATATCCTTTTCGTAAAAACTGATAACGCTCTTGCAAATTGGCTTTGGTTAAAGCTTTTTCTGCAATAGCATTGCTTACAATTTGTAAACTATCGCTATTCATATGATTTTGAAATTCGCCTTCAGCACCATCTACATCTTCTACTTTAAACAACCTGTCGTATAGGTTAATTTGTACATTGACATTCTCTTTTGCACTTACCCAATGTATAGTACTTTTAACTGCAACACCACTAGTATCACTTCCACTTTTGCTATTGGCAATATAGCTGCATTTAAGTTCAGTAATATTGCCAGCAGTATCTTTTACTACTTCATCACATTGTATAATATATGCACCTTTTAAACGAACCATTTGACCCGGTGCCAATCTAAAATATTTTTTTTGTGGTACTTCCATAAAGTCTTCTTGCTCTATGTAAATTTCCTTAGTAAACAATACTTCTCTGTTACCGCCATTTTCATCTTCTGGGTTGTTTTCAATGTGCACTATTTCATCTGCCGCTAAATTGGTAATGGTTACTTTTATGGGGTCAAATACTACCATTCTTCTTAAAGACACTTTGTTTAAATCTTCACGCACACAAAACTCCAGCAATCCAATATCTACAATATTTTCACGTTTTGCAATACCAATTCTACTGCAAAACTCTCTAATGCTTTGTGGCAAGTAACCACGTCTTCTCATTGCACTAATAGTTGGCATTCTTGGGTCGTCCCAACCTGTTACAAAACCTTCATTAACCAAACGCAATAATTTACGTTTGCTCATTACCGTATAATTCAAATTTCTACGTGCAAACTCGTATTGATGCGATGGATAAATTTCTAGTTTTTCTATCAACCAATCATATAGTTCACGATGTGGAATAAATTCTAATGTACAAATACTATGTGTAATATTTTCAATCGAATCGCTTTGCCCGTGTGCAAAGTCATACATTGGATAAATGCACCATTTGTCGCCAGTTCTATGATGATGTGCGTGTTTAATTCTATAAATAATAGGGTCACGCATCAGCATATTGGTAGCTGCCATATCAATCTTGGCACGTAATACCTTTTCTCCGTCGGCATATTTACCAGCTTTCATATCATTGAACAATTGCAGGTTTTCAGCCACACTCCTATTTCTATATTTACTGTCAATGCCCACTTTGGTTGGTGTGCCTTTTTCAATAGCAATTTGTTCTGCCGTATTATCATCTACATAAGCCAAATCTTTATTGATTAACGCAACAGCATATTGAAACAACTTGTCAAAATAATCACTAGCATAGTATTCATTTTTCCACGTAAAACCCAACCATTTTATATCTTCCTTGATGCTATCAACATATTCTGTTTCTTCTGTTACAGGATTTGTATCATCGAAACGTAAATTGGTATAACCCTGAAATTTTTGTGTTAGACCAAAGTTTAAACAAATACTACTAGCGTGTCCCATATGTAAATAACCATTGGGCTCGGGAGGAAAACGAGTTACAATACTACTATACTTACCAGATGATAAATCGTTTTCAATAATTTCTTCAATAAAATTCAGGCTCTTTTCTTCGCTCATCATTCTTCTTTTAAAAGTTTTATGGGTTGTCTGTAACTAGCTCGCAAATTTATGAGATTGCATATATGTTTCAAGTATTAGTTGAATAAACCTTGCAATTGCATTAAAAAGTTTTGCAAAATTCCTACCAACTGCTTTTAAATCAGTATAAACGCTTTCGTTTTGGGTTAATTTCATAAACCTTTCTTAAAATTTTTATAAAGCCAATATCAATTCTGTTTTACTTTACTTTTGAAAACATTATATGAATAAAATATTGACATTTATGAAGAGTACAAAAGGGCTGGTACTATTAGCGGTATTGCTGGTAGGAATTTCTTTCGTTGCATTTACAAAAAACAATACATCGGCAGGAGATAATCCCAAACAAAAACTATTGACAACCGTAGTGGATTTGGTAGAGAAGCAGCATTATGCACCACAAAATATTAATGATAGCTTTTCTAAAAAAATATTCAACAAATATTTTGATGAATTAGATGGTGACAGAATTTTATTTACAGAAGCTGATGTAAATAGCTTGAAAAAATTTGAAACAAAACTAGATGATGAAATGCATGGTGATGGTTTTGATTTTATACCTGCATTAAATATTATTTACAATAAAAGAACTGATGAAATAATTGCACATCAAAAAGAGATTTTAAGTAAAGCTTTTGATTTTACTGTAGACGAAACTTATATAGTTGATGCTGATAAACTACCTTTTGCCAAAACCGAAGCTGAGAAAAAAGACAGGCTGAGAAAGAAACTGAAGTTAATGACGCTCGACAGATATGTTGATTTGTTGAAAGAAAGAGATAGCAGTGTTATAGATAGTATTAAACATAAAACTGATGCACAGCTTGAAATGGAAGCTAGAACTAAAGTGCAAAAAGCTATAGATAAAATTTACAATAGAATTAAAACCAAGTTTACCGATGACGAGAGATTTAATAGTTATGTAAACTTAATTACAACACAAATGGATCCTCATACAGACTACTTTGCACCTGTTGAAAAACGTGCATTTGATGAAGATATGAGCAGAAAATTTTATGGCATAGGTGCTCAATTACAAGAAACTGATGGCAATATTAAAATTGCTGCTTTAATGCCATCTTATCCAGCACAACGCAGTGGCGAAATA
>JAPLER010000077.1:4565-20182 GCA_026391115.1 Bacteroidota bacterium
TTATAGTAAAAGTAGCACAAGCACAAGGAGAGCCTGTTGAAATAACAGGTTATGTAATTGAAGATGCAGTAAAATTAATTCGTGGTAAAAAAGATACAGAAGTTAAACTGACATTGAAAAAGCAAGATGGAACAACTAAAGTTGTTACGTTGACAAGAGCCGAAATTGTGCAAGATGAAGGCTATGCAAGAAGTGCAGTTGTGACAGAAGCTAATGGGGATAAAATTGGATACATTTATTTACCAGAATTTTATGCAGATTTTTACAATGCAAATGGAGCTAGATGTAGTGAAGACGTAGCCAATGAAGTGATTAAATTAAAAGATGCTGGTGTGAAGGCCATTACTATAGATCTAAGATTTAATGGTGGTGGTTCTTTACAGGAAGTTATTGATATGGTTGGTCTATTTATACCAAGTGGACCAGTAGTGCAAGTAAGAGATAAGTCGGGTACCGCGAAACCTCTGGCTGATAATGATCAACGTGTATTGTATGATGGTCCATTGGTAGTAATGGTAAATGAATTGAGTGCAAGTGCAAGCGAAATCTTTGCAGCAGCTATTCAAGATTATGGGCGTGGTATTATTGTAGGAAGTTCATCTACTTATGGCAAAGGAACTGTACAAAGACAAGTTAATTTGAATAATGCTTTCTCTTTCTCCAACACTCCTGTTGCAGATATGGGTAGTGTAAAACTAACCTTTCAAAAATTTTATAGAATAAGTGGAGGTAGCACACAATTAAAAGGTGTAACACCAGATGTAGTGATACCAGATATTTATGATTATTTAAAAATCAGAGAAAAAGATAATCCTGCTGCACTAGCTTGGGATAATATACCTAAAGCTACTTACACACCTTGCAAAGACAATGCAACTAATGCTGCTGTTATTAAAAGAGAAACAGATGCCATTGCAGCTAATCCAACATTCAAGTTAATAAAAGATAACACAGCTTGGTTAAATAAAACACAAGATGAACCAAGAAGTTTAGAGATTAATAAATATATAGCTTATCAAAAAAATGTAGCAGCAACAGTTGCACAAAATACTACTGTACTTAAAACAAAATCTGAATTAAGTATGGATGTTGTAAAAGAAGATTATGATAAGTTTTATAATAATCCTGATAAAGCAAAAGGTGACAGGTATGTAGCTTGGTTAAAAAACTTAAAAACAGATTTATACCTTAGCGAAACAATAAACATTGTAAAATCAATGATTGATGGTAGTTTAAATAAAGCAAGTGCATTAAATAAATAGCTCTGTGACTGTATCTCATTTTTAATACTCACTAAATAATTAGCAGAACAAAATAACCCACAAACATTTGTGGGTTATTTTGTATTAAGTCTCAAAGCTGCATAATACAATAACAACTATATGTCAAACAATTATTTTTCTTTCAAGTTGTACAGACAGTTGCTTGTTTGGTGCAATTGTAGCACAATATTTACCTAACAGAAATAAGGCATTGGATATTGGCAGTGGTACAGGTTTACTAAGTTTAATGTATGCACAAAAAAATGCTGCAACTATTGATGCTGTTGAACTTGATGAAAATGCATTTATACAATCTCAGCAAAATATAGCAGCAACTTCTTTTGCAAATACAATAAATACTTTTCATCAAAACATTATAAATTTTGCAACAGAAAAGAGATATGACTTAGTGTTCTCCAACCCTCCTTTTTTTAAGAGTAGTTTAAAAAGCAATGATGAAGCAAGGAACTTAGCAATGCATAATGATGCTTTAAGCTATAAATCTTTGATAAAAAAAGTAGTTATGCTACTTGATGTTAATGGATTTTTTGCAGTTTTAATTCCTTACTATGCCAAGGATGAATTCATTAGCATAGCCAATAATTATGATTTGATCTTAAACAAATCTTTTGACATTAAGCAAACTATCACACATCATTTTTTTAGAACCATACTCTTTTTTTCTTTTGCCAAAAAAGAAATTGAACCTATTGAAATAGCTATAAAAGACCATCAAAATAACTATAGTGAAGCATTTGTAGATTTACTTAAAGATTACTATTTATTTTTATAGTAAGATACTTATAAGACATTTACTTATTTTAGCTACGCTTCATTAAAATAATTACAAAACTTGTTTATGAAAATATTTACTTTATCAGTTTGTAGTATTGCTTTATCCCTATTTGCCAATGCTCAACAACAACCCAAAAATTATCAACAAATAGTTACTGAAACTATGCCTAAAGTTGTGGAGTGGCGAAGAGATTTTCATAAAAATCCAGAGTTAAGTAACAGAGAGTTTAAGACACAAGAAAAAGTATATAACTATTTATTAAGCTTGGGACTGGAAGTTAGAAAGCTAGCAAAGACTGGGGTTGTAGCCATTTTAAAAACAAATAAACCTGGAGCAACTATTGCTTTACGTGCAGACATAGACGCTTTACCAGTAGAAGAACGTAATGACCTTAGTTTTAAATCAACTGCCAAAACAAATTATAATGGGTCTGAAGTGGGCGTAATGCATGCTTGTGGACACGATGCACATACAGCAATACTTTTAGGCACAGCTACGATTTTAAGCAAATTAAAAAATGAAATTTCTGGAACTGTAGTTTTCCTATTTCAACCAGCAGAAGAAGGTGCACCAAGTGGAGAAGAAGGTGGTGCAAGATTAATGATAAAGGAAGGCTGCTTAGATAATCCTAAACCTGATGCTGTTTTTGGTTTGCATATAGAAGCTTGGGGCGATACTGCAAAAATTTATTACAAACCAGAAGCCTTTATGGCAAGTGCAGACTTATTTACAATAAAAGTAAAAGGCAAACAAGCACATGGAGCTACACCTTGGGATGGTGTTGATCCTATTGCAGTATCTGCACAAATAATTCAAGGATTACAAACAATAGTAAGCAGACAAGAAGATATTATTAAAGCCCCTGTTGTAATTACTGTTGGTAAAATTCAAAGTGGCGTGCGTTTTAATATTGTACCAGAAGAGGCTATGCTTGAGGGAACTATCAGAACGCTTGATGCTAAGATGCGTTTGGATGTTCATAATAGAATTAAACAAACAGCTAAAAACATAGCAGCAGCAAGCAATGCAACTGTTGAGGTAAATATTGAAAGTAAAACTTTGGTAACGTATAACGACCCTAAATTAGTAGAAAAATCTTTACCAAGTTTACAAAAAGCAGCAGGCAAAGAGAATGTAATTTTAACACCTTGGGTTACAGGTGGCGAAGATTTTAGTTTTTATGGTGAAAATATTCCTGCCTTCTTTTTTTACTTGGGGGCAAGAAATCCAAAGTTAAAAATGGAACAAGCTCCAAGCCATCATACTCCAGATTTTTATATTGATGATAGCAGATTAGATGTTGGTGTAAAAGCATTTTGCCAGTTGGTGTTTGATTATAAGAAATAAGCATTAATCACAAAACATTATAAGATAGCTCTAACACTTGCCCTTCCTATATTGATAGTTCTGCTTTCACCGGCTTTTCTGCCTTCATAGTTAAAGCTTATTTCGAAGTTGTTATTCAACCTTTTTGTGAACTCAATGTTCCATAAATAGTTTTTACCTGCTTGTAATCCTTCAAGCATTATATAACTAATTGTGGTGTTATTGGTTCCTGTGAAATTGATATTACTATAAGTAAATTTTGCAGTAATGCTACCACTTTGCATAGCATTGTATTTTGCATCTATGATTAAAGATTTTGTTCTTACTGACTCTCCACCAAAATCAATACTGTTTTGCTTTTCAAATACTTGATATGAGGTTTGAATTCTATATTTTGACAAATAAGTATAAATCAATTTAGGCTCAACACTTATATTATTTATGCTATAATTTCGATTGTTAAATGATGGTGTAATGAGTTGATTTGTTCCCCATTTATTTACCAACTCAATTGAATATTCTTTTCTAAAATTAATCCTACTTCTTATTGTCCAATCAATTAATTGTCTGCTTTCTAAACCGTAAGTTAATAGTGCCTTATTATTGTTGCTAGTGTTACTAATATCAATACCCCATTTAGCACTACTTCTATTAAATGAAATAGTATTACTGAAAATATTTGTAAGATTAATTAAAGCAGTATCGCTAATGTTTTTTTCAAATGGATTAAATTTTAATTCGCCATCACTAATAATTTTTTTATTGGTTTGCAAAGAAGATATGATGTTAAACCTAGAAACTATTTTACTTACACTTAAGTTTTTAATTTTACTTGAAATCCTTTGTGGGCTTATGTTTACATTATAGTTAAACGTTGTGTAATTAGCTTTTATAAATTGATTCGTAGGTGTAAATATTCTTATATATTTTGCTTGATCTGCAAATTGAGCCAATTCAAATTCATTTAACTGAGCAATACCATCATTGTTATAATCATTCCAAGTATATTGTCCACGACCAGCAGGAACTTCATAGTAACTAAAATCTCTTTTTTGTTCTTGCCCTGCACCTAATTCATACAACACAAAACCACTAACAAAACCATTCCATTCATTAATATTATACTCAACCCTTCCCAGCAAACTATTGTCTGGTTTAAAACTGGATAGATTTGAATTTTGTACAATCAGTTCTCTATAAGTAATATTAAACTTAAATTGATGATTAGCATTTTTTAATAACTCTGTGGTAAGACTATAATTGTTACTTCTATCAACTTGCATTAAATTTTTATTAGTTGGCAACTTATCTGTTCTTGTAAAATAGTTTAAGCTCCACTTATTAGCTTTTTGTTGATTGCTTTTCAAAAAAGCACTTATTATTTCAAATGCAAAACTTGTTGGCAATAAACTATCATTGAACTTATATTGCTGTTGATTATGTTCAAGACTATAACTTGCACCAAGTGTAGTGCTAGCAAGCGTTTTAAACAACTTAGTAATTTCAATTGAAGGTTTAAAAAAGTAACCATTGGTTAATGGCGTACTATTACCTACATAGCTTATACTATTGTTTAAAGTAAAATTATTAACTAGATGATGATGTAATAAAGTTTGCCTTATCCCTTTATAATCATCACTTCTTAAATAGCTTTCAACAGTATATGATAATGAATTACTTTGCTTGTCTTTTAATTCGAAAACTGCTTTTGGTATGTGTTCAGTCGCAGCATTAGGAATAATTGGCAAACCCCAATGTCTTGAAAACTCAACACTACGAAGTCTTTCAACAGTTTTGAAATTTTGTTCTACATACTCGTAAGATAGACTAGAGTTGAGGTTTAAATCTTTATTGATTCTATTATTTTTTTGCAAAATAAATTTTCCAGCAAAACCTTTATTGTCACTTTTATTTAAGGATGATAATGTATTGACATCATAATTACTAAATGCAGCTTCTGTTTTGAACAAAGTATTTTTATTGATTTGATAGTCTGTCGCTACAGTTATAATTTGTTGTTTCTTGGGCGTTACTAAAAACTGTGCAGGCTCAAAATTACCCTGAGGTATATTATTTACTGGAGTTATCCATTGATATGCTTTACCATTTGTTGCATTAAACAATGAAATATAGTTTCCTTTGTTAGCACCAACTTCTGTAAAATACAAACTATATTTTGCACTATCTTTATTAGTGCTATAAACATAAATACTATCTGAAATGCTTATTGGGCTTGGTCTTTTGGCATATAAAATTTTTGAAGAAGAAAAACTATCTATATTTTCATAAGGATAAAAAGCCTTTTGATAATCATTGCCAAGATCTGCTAAAAATTGTTTCTGTTTAGTGTCTAATTGTTGATTTATTGGAGAATTTTTTGCATCAGCATTACTATATGCAGCAATACTTAATCTTATTTTTTTTGACAACAGACTTTCGTTACTCACATAAAACATTCCATTCAAATAACTCCTTTCGGCATATTCGAATTCTATTTGAATACGTTTATCTTTTGTTATCATTCGCTTAGAAGTAAACAAAATCTCGCCAGTATTGTAGTTGATAATATAGTCTAAGTCTTCACCACGCTTCATTAATTCGCCATCAATAAAAACTCGTTCAGTTGCTGCCAACACAATAAAGTAAATTTCATTATTTGCACCCTGCAATCTATATGGACCTTGATTTCCTTCTTGTCCATTAAATACATATCGTGTAAACTTTCCTTTTGCAATTGCCCCAGTAAAATTAAACTTGTTTTTATTTGTCTTATCTATGCTTAAAGACACGCCTTGTAACCTTTTATAGAAATTAAGAAAATAATTTTGATTTTGCTTTAAATCAATATCACCTAAACTCAATTGCCAATTCTTCTTTTTAAACTGTAATAATATTTTATCAAATTCATTTATTCTTTGTGTGGTTCCATCTGGCTGAATAGGAATATTATTGTCTGTTATAGCAGCAGCAAGCAGAATACTATCGCCAATTATACCATTCATTTGCAAGTTTAATTGACTATTAAAAACAGCATCTTGGTTATTACCAAAACTGATGTTTCTTCCAAAGCTACCGCTATAATTTATTTTGCCAAAATTGTATTGATTATTACTTATCGATAATTGACTATTGTCTGAAACATTATATTTTAAAGGCTTTTCAGCCATAAAATTATTTTTTATACTATCATAATTATAAAGTTGATAGGTTTTAGAAAAATTAAAATCAAACACTCGGTAAGTGATTTCTACACTATCAGTTGAAAGCTGTTTTTTCCATATCAAATTAGAATGAATATTATCTATTGAATAGAAACTTGTATCAACATTATTTATGGTAAAACTATTTGGAACAAGGCTTACTGTATCAATTTTGATATTGCTTATGGTTGCTATTTTTTTACTTCTTAAATTACTTGTATATGATAACTGTGCTTGTATAAATGAACATACAAACAACATAAAAACAACAACTATTTTTTTATGAAAATTCAAAGTAAATAAAGAAAGGTAAAATTACTTCATACTGTATATTGATATGGTTTTTATGGAGTTTCTTAAAGTAGTTTATTTAATAGTGTTTCCTAAAATCATTCTATAGCATTGTGCAATTGCAGCAATAATAAAAATAATACCCATCACTATACTCAATTTTTTAGAACCATTTTTAGTTTTATTAATTAAAAATTTTCCACCATACATATATAATGCTAAGCCTGCAATAGTACCCATTCCTGCACCTGCAGTAAACAAATTATAGTCGCTAGAATTCCGTTGCATTCCGTTCAAATTAATAACGTATGTACTCCAAATAAACCAAAAAGGAATTTGAGCAGCATTGGCAGCACTCATTGTTATACCAAGAAAAAATCTACTCAGCTTATTATTTAATATCAAATTTTTTTTACCCTCTTTATGTTTATATGCAGATACAAAACTTATTACTGATAATACTAAGAAAAGCACAACTGCAATCCAACCAAAAATATCATAAAAGAGTTTATGTTCTGTAATCCAATTTACGCCACTTAACACCAATCGCAAATAAATAACTTCAATCAAAACTACGCCAGTTGCATACTTCCAAGCATTACTGTAGTTTTCTTCAACAGCAATTTGCGTTGTTGTAACACTCATTGTACCCAAAGGAAGTTGACCTAAAAAGCTAACTAACCAACCCCAAAACAACACAGATAAAATATATAACATTGATACAATATTAACTAATTGAAATATATAAAGTTAAATGAACTTAAATGCGTAAACCACAAACGAATAGATTTGCAAACTTTCTAACGAAATTATATGCTTACAATTGGTTTAATTAAAGAGGGAAAAATACCTGCTGACACACGCGTTGCATTATCTCCTGCACAATGCAGATGGCTGCACAAAAATACAGATATAAAAATATCTGTTCAAAGCTGCGAAACTCGTTGTTTTAAAGATGCTGAATATATACAAGCTGGCGTTGAAATTGTTGAAGATATATCCAATTGCGATATTTTAATGGGCATAAAAGAAGTGCCTAAAGAACAGCTCATTCCTAATAAAACATATTTCTTTTTTAGCCATACAAAAAAACTGCAACCTTATAATCAAGCAATGTTCAAAACAATGATAGACAAGAACATTACAATGATTGATTATGAGTGTTTGGAACACGAGGATGGACAACGTATTATTGGCTTTGGTTTTTTTGCAGGCGTTGTAGGTGCTCACAATGGTATGTTGTGTTATGGCAAACGAACTGGAAATTTTAATTTAGAGAGAGTTTATAAAATAAAAGATTATCGTCAATTAATACATACTTATTTTGGTTTAAAGCTACCACCAATTAAAATTGCTGTAACTGGTAGTGGTCGTGTTGCACACGGCATTATTGAGGTAATGAATTTAATGGATGTACAAGAAGTAGAGCCTCAAGAATACTTGGAGCAAAACTTTTCTTATCCAGTTTTTGTTCATTTAAAAGGCAGCAATTTATACCAACATAAACAAGACAAAACATATAAGCGTACTGCATTTCATCAAAATCCAGAACAATATGATTGTTTGTTTAGCAACTATTTGCAGGCAACAGATATTCTATTAAATGGTGTGTACTGGGATAAAAATATTCCACGACTATTTGAGTGGAATGATATTGCTACTTCAAATTTTAATATACAAACTATTGCAGATATTACTGATGATTATAATGGCAGCGTGCCTTGCAATTTAGGCGATGCAACTATTGAAGAATTGGTGTATGGAGTTGATAGAAACACACATCAAAAAGTAGCAGCCTATTCACAAAACGCAATAGACATAATGGCTGTAGGCAATTTGCCAAATGAACTACCAAGAGATGCAAGTAGATTTTTTGGCGAGCAGTTAATTAAATATGTGCTTGACGATTTGCAAAAAGGTGGTAGCGAAACCTTGAACAGAGCAACCATTTTAAAAGAAGGCAAACTAAATAAAGGTTATGAATATATGTACGACTATGCAAATAGTTAGTCAATCAATTCTGTTCCATCATCTAATTTAAAAGTAAAATGTTTTTGTGCTAAATAACTAAATAAAACTACAAAAACCATTGTAATCAATTTTGAAAGTTTAGCATCCCAATTTAATGTTTCAACAAAAAATTTCATAAAGCCATAATTTAAAACTAGGCAAAACATTACTACCATAAAATATTTTATAAGCTGTGCTCTTTTTGATGCCTTAGCTTCCTGAAAAACTACATATCTATTTAAATAAAAACCAATAGGGAATGTTACAAAAAAACTACAAAACACAGCAACACTATGGGCTTTGGGCACAAAAGCGTCTGTGATATGTAAAGGTTGTTGATGCAAAATAATATCGTGAATGACTACAAACAATGCGAAATCTAAAACAGTATTTCCACCACCACAAGCAGCATATCTAAAAGTTTGCAGTGGCATTATCTTTTTAAACAAAGGATAAAATAAATCTATAAAAGATAAAATAAAACAGCCTATGTGGATGATTTGCAAAAAAGAATGGCAACAATTTTTCAATAGCATTACTGGTTATATTGTAATTGCTGTTTTTCTACTATTAAATAGTTTGCTCTTATTTATTTTCCCAGATACAAGTATTTTACAATTTGGATATGCTAGTTTATCTAACTTTTTTAACTATGCACCTTGGGTATTATTGTTTCTAATACCAGCAGTAACAATGCGTAGTTTTCCAGATGAATATAAATCTGGCACATTTGAAATATTAAAAACATTGCCATTAACAGAAGCAAAAATTGTTTGGGGTAAATTTTTTGGTTGTATGCTTATTGTGTTAACTGCATTGCTACCTACAGTTGTTTATGCCATCAGTATTCAATGTTTAAGTAACAATAATGGCATTGATATAGCAGCAACAAGTGGAAGCTATATTGGATTAGTATTTTTATCTGCAATTTATTGTGCTGTGGGCATTTGTGTAGGTAGTTACACCAATAATACTGTTGTAGCTTTTATCACATCGGCATTTGGGTATTAGTAAACTACCTTTTATAAAAGGAACTTACGATTACTTTGTTGAAATGCTAGGCATTAATTTTCATTATACTAATATTAGTCGTGGTGTTATAGACACTAGAGATTTGTTATATTTTTTAGGACTAATTTTAGTTTTAATATTAATTACCATTAAACGAATTAATCATAAAAATTAGCATTACTATTCATTTACTGCACTGCATCACTCTTGATTTACTATGCAAATTATTCAAAAATATTTTACCGATTTTACACAGCAACAAACGCAACAATTTGAGATGTTGTTACCTCTTTATAAGGAGTGGAACGAAAAAATTAATGTTATATCAAGAAAAGATATAGATGAATTGTATTTGCATCATGTATTACATTCTTTAACTATTGCTACTTATGCAAATTTTTCAAAAGCAACTACTGTAATTGATATTGGTTGTGGGGGCGGTTTTCCTGGTATTCCATTGGCTATTTTTTTTCCAGAAACAGAGTTTTTATTAGTTGATAGTATTGGAAAAAAATTAAAAGTGGTCAACGAAATTTGTGCAGCAACAGGTATTAAAAATATCACAACGCAACATACAAGAGTTGAAGAAATAAAAAATAGGAAATTTGATTTTGCGATTAGTCGTGCAGTTGCTCCTTTAAAAGATTTACGGTTTTGGAGTAAACCTTTGCTAAATGCTGCTGTAAAAACAAATGTATCCAATGGACTAATTTGTTTGAAAGGTGGTGATTTACATCAAGAAATTTCTGAAAGTAAAGCAAGGCCTAAAATGATGAATGTGTATGATATTTTTCCTGAAGATTATTATAAAGAAAAATATTTGTTACATATTACGAGATAGTTTATACCTTGAAGTAAAAAGCCCATTTTAGGAACTCTAGAATGGGCTTTCTGTTTTAACTGTTTTTAATTTTACTTATCACTCACCAAACTCGCAGTTAAATATTCTTTATTCAATCTAGCAATATTTACCAACGAAATTTCTTTAGGGCAAGTTGCCTCGCAAGCACCAGTATTTGTACAAGATCCAAAACCCTCTTTATCCATTTGTGCAATCATATTAATAACACGAGAATGTCTTTCAGGTTCGCCTTGAGGTAATAAAGCTAAATGAGAAACCTTAGCACTCATAAACAACATTGCACTACTATTTTTACAAGCAGCAACACAAGCACCACAACCAATACACATTGCAGCAGCAAAACTTGCATCGGCTTTTTCTTTGTTGATTGGAAGTGAATTTCCATCAACAGCATTACCAGTGTTTACACTAATATAACCACCAGCTTGAATGATTCTATCAAATGAACTTCTATCAACAGTTAAATCTTTAATTACTGGAAAAGCATTGGCACGCCAAGGTTCTACAACAATAGTGTCGCCATCTTTAAAAGCTCTCATATGCAATTGACAAGTTGTGTTGGCTTGCCAAGGACCGTGAGGTTTGCCATTAATATACATACTGCACATTTAATTGCTCGTTAAGCACGTCAAACATTTCAAGAAAAGACATTTCAGTAGAAATATTTTCTACTTTATACATTTTAAATTCGCCTTTAGCTTGGTTGTTTTTTTGACGCCAAACTTTTAGATTTACGTTTATTGATGTATGTTCCATATTAATTCGATAATTTTTTTTGAAAATTGTATTGGAAATGTATTACAATACTTTTTTACTTATAATTTCTTGCACTCGGCTTAATTACTTCATATTTCAATTCTTCTTTATGCAACTCCCATTGGTGTTCTCCTTTTAGTTCCCAAGCTGAAACGAACATAAAGTTTTCATCATCTCTTAATGCTTCTCCATCTTGTGTTTGAAATTCTTCTCTAAAATGTCCTCCACAACTTTCTTCTCTAGTTAAAGCATCAATGCACATTAATTCACCAAGTTCAATAAAATCAGCTACTCTACCAGCTTTATCCAATTCAGTATTGTAACTATCTATTTCACCTGGAATTCTAACATCACTCCAAAACTCTTTTTTTAGGGCTTGTACTTCTTTGATGGCAATTTCTAAACCCTCTTTATTTCGAGCCATTCCACATTTATCCCAAATAATTTTACCTAATCTTTTATGAAAACTTTCAACGCTTTGCTTTCCTTTAATATTCATTAAAGTATTGATTCTATCACTCACTTTTTTCTCAGCTTCTTCAAATGCAGGATGAGACGTTTCTAAAGCTTTTGCATAAATTTCATCAGCTAAGTAATTTCCTAATGTATAAGGAATAACAAAATAGCCATCAGCCAAACCTTGCATCAAAGCACTTGCTCCCAAACGGTTTGCACCGTGATCGCTAAAGTTAGCTTCGCCCAAAGCGTATAAGCCTTGCACGTTTGTCATCAACTCATAATCTACCCATAAACCACCCATTGTATAGTGCACAGCAGGATAAATTCTCATTGCAACTTCATAAGGATTTTCGCCCGTAATTTTTTCGTACATATCGAATAAATTACCATATTTTTCCTTCACTACATCTTTACCTAATTGTGTAATTTCTGCTGCACTAATGTTGCCTAAATTTCTTTTGCTCACTTCTCCTTTTCCATAACGTTGAATAGCGGCAGCAAAATCTAAATATACAGCTTGTTTACTAGTGCCAACGCCAAAACCTGCATCACATCTTTCTTTTGCAGCTCGAGATGCAACGTCTCTTGGTACTAAATTGCCAAAAGCAGGATATCTTCTTTCCAAATAATAATCTCTTTCCTCTTCTGGAATATCAATTGATTTTCTATTATCGCCTTGTTTTTTGGGTACCCAAATTCTGCCATCATTTCTTAATGACTCACTCATCAAAGTCAATTTACTTTGGTGATCTCCACTAACAGGAATACAAGTAGGATGAATTTGTGTGAAACAAGGATTTGCAAAATAAGCACCAGCTTTATGAGCTTTCCAAGCAGCAGTTACATTGCTACCCATTGCATTGGTTGAAAGATAAAACACATTACCATAACCACCAGTGCAAAGTAATACAGCGTGTCCAAAATGACGTTCTAATTTTCCTTTTACTAAATCACGAGCAATAATGCCACGAGCTATTCCATCAACCTTAACAACTTCAAGCATTTCGTGACGAGCATACATTGTTACATTGCCTAAGGCAACTTGTCTTTCTAAAGCTTGATATGCTCCTATTAATAATTGCTGACCAGTTTGACCGGCAGCGTAGAATGTACGTTGTACTTGCGTTCCACCAAAACTTCTGTTAGAAAGTAAGCCACCATATTCCCTTGCAAAAGGAACACCCTGTGCTACACATTGATCAATAATGCTGGTACTAACTTCTGCTAAACGATGCACATTACCTTCTCTAGCACGATAATCTCCACCTTTAATAGTGTCATAAAACAAACGAAAAACAGAATCGCCATCGTTTTGATAATTCTTGGCAGCATTAATACCACCTTGTGCAGCAATTGAGTGTGCACGACGTGGACTATCTTGAAAGCAAAATGCTTTTACTTTATAACCCATTTCGCCCAAACTTGCAGCAGCACTGGCTCCTGCCAATCCTGTACCTACAACTATTACTTCAAGTTTGCGTTTGTTAGCAGGGTTTACAAGTTTACAATGACCTTTATAATCATTCCACTTATCATCTAATTTTCCTGCAGGTATTTTTGAATCTAACATAAACTAATTTGAAAAATTATCAATTTAAAAGTTGGCAAATAGAAAAGGACTTTCACATTTGCTTATGTGTTTTTTATTGTATCCATCCAAAATGAAAGCTCAATGGCATCATTGCAAATGCAAGACAAACGACAATTGAAAATCCAAATCCAATTGCAGCAAGCATTTGTTGGTATTTTTTATTATGAACACCTAAAGTTTTAAATGCACTTTGAAAACCATGAGCTAAATGATAAGCCAACGCTGCACAACCCAAAACGTAGATAACTATTGTTAAAATAGTTGCACCATCATTACCAGAAAACGTTTCTCTCATTTTAGCATACAAGTCAATTTCACCACCCAAACTTAAACCTTGAGCAGAGCGATTTGGTAACCAAAAATGAGAGAGGTGAGATACTAAAAAGATAAGAATAAGTGTTCCCAAAATAGCCATACTTCTACTATACCATTTACTACCATCTTTATAAGAAACAGCATAGCCAACGCTTCTTGCTTTTTTGTTTTGTATAGTAAGCATATATCCTTGTACAATATGCAATAGCAAACCAAGAAAAAGTCCAATTTCTAAAATTCTTGGAATTAAATTAGCCCCCATAAAATGAGCCCCTTTATTGAACATTTCGCCATCATCATTCGCCCAAATGCAAGCATTTAAACCAACGTGTACAATTAAAAAAAGAATAAGGAAGATGCCAGTAAAACCCATCACTAATTTCTTACCAACAGAAGAAGTGAACATTTGTTTCCAAGTCATATAGCTATAGTTGTGTTTTGAATAGGTCGCAAAAATAGTAGAGTATTGAATGTGCTACGAAAAAAAATTAATTAAGAGTCTGCAATCGTTTAATTAATTATGAATTATTTCTTAATTCGTGGTAGCCAAACCACTTCTTTGGCATTATGTATCTGTGCAATATATCTTGATAACACAAATAAATAATCACTTAATCTATTTAAATATTTTGTAACAACAGCATCTACAAAAATGTTGTTTTCCTGCATAGAAACACAAATTCTTTCTGCACGTCTGCATACACAACGTGCAACGTGTAAGTTAGACACAGCAATGCTTCCACCAGGTAATATGAAATTTTTCATTGGTGGCAATTGCTCGTTCATTGCATCAATTTCTTTTTCCAAAAAAATAATATCCTCTTCATTTAAATCAGGCAATGCAAACTGAGGTTCTTTATCAGGGTCACAAGCAAGGGATGAACCAATAGTAAAAAGTCTGTCTTGAATTTCTTTTAAAACATTTTCACTTTTTTCATCTTTTACAGTATCACCACATAAACCAATGAAACTGTTGAGTTCGTCAACTGTACCATAACTATCAATTCTGATACTAGCTTTTGAAACCTTTGTGCCACCAATTAAACTTGTTGTTCCCTTGTCTCCTGTTTTGGTATAAATTTTTAATGCCATATTTCGGTAATTTTAAATATTAAATTTTAAATGTAATTTGTAAAGCTAGTTTCTAAACCCTAATTCCTTGTAAGCTAGTTCTACTGCTTTCGCTGCATTAACAATGCCACCAGTTGTACAAGCATCTTTTAGTTTTAATCTATCTACTTTCATTCCAAATAGACTTACCTGTATTTCATTGTCTTCATTTGGTCTAAATACAGATTTTTCAATAATATTTTTAGTTTGAATAGCTGTAAGTTTTGGAAAATAACTACGCAATAGTGCTGCAACACCAGCAACTACAGGGGCTGCCATACTTGTACCTTTTTGGTTGCTGTAATTACTTACACCCAATACGGTAGAATAAATTTTTACGCCAGGTGCAAATACATCAACACTGTGTTTTCCATAGTTACTAAAATCTGCTACAAAACCACCGCCACTTATTTTAGGATCTGTGCTTGCACCAACAGTTATAAAGTTTCTAGCTTGCGAAATTTTATTTTGATACATAGGCGAAGGAAAATTATTTGTGGTATCATTATCTTCAGAATCATTACCAGCTGCGTGTACCAGTAAAACATCTTTAGCTGCAGCATATTTTATAGCACTATCTACCCAATATTTTTCAGGAGAAATTTCTTTGCCAAAACTCATATTAATT